>CAYPBU010000020.1:0-30311 GCA_964409045.1 uncultured Anaerolineaceae bacterium
AGAGCTTTTCAACCCTGTATGCTCTTGACATTCAACATAGTTACTCTGAGCCTCTCTTGCGAAGAATCTGATTTTTAATAAACAGATCCTTCGCCTTGCTCAGGATGACAGAAGTGAACGAATTCTTGTGCGTCGATGGGTTGGCTAAACAGAGACTCAGTTGTAGGCTGGCCATCGTGGCCTATGGGTGTTAAACCGCCTACTACGACCTACAAAAAACCTACCCCCTGTTATCCCCTCGTAGAGCGAATGAATCACAAACCCGCCTTGTATTAATAGAATATATGTGCTATTATTTCCCACGTGATTCTAATCACAAAAAAGCACCTTAACAACCGGTTTTTACACTCAATCCCCCCTCCTGCACCATCAAAAAACAGTGTAAATAGTGTAAAAACTGCAAATACCCCCTCTCGAAGCATGGCTAACCCATCCCAACTACGATTTGCAATCAAACCACCCCTCCGCACTATCAAAAAACGTTGCAATTCTTGCAAATCTTGCAAATCTGAGCCCAACTTTGCCCTCCCCTCCGGGAACTAATGGCAGGCCAGGGCAGGTGGGGACCGCTCGCGGAGGATTATCCTTAGCCTTCCCTGGGGGGAAGGTGCCCGTAGGGCGGATGAGGGTTACCTTTACCAACCCTCACCCCGGCTGCGCCGACCCTCCCCCAAGGGAGGGCGTTATTTACAGAATCCTGCACTATAATTACCCCATCCACTCATCCATCATCCCCAGGAGGCGCACTGTGAAATCCGATAAATTGAAAACCTTCAACTACTCAGTCGGCATGTTCGGCACGTCCATCCCCATCAACCTGCTCAAAACCTTCGCCTTTGCCTATTACGTCGACACCCTCGGCGTCACCACCGCCCAATGGGCGACCATCATGCTGATCTACACCTTCATCGACGCCGCCGACAACCTCGTCTACGGCTTCCTCTCGGACCGCACCCGCACCAAATGGGGTCGCCGCCGCCCCTGGCTCGTGATCGGCACCCCGCTGCTCGTGCTCGGCCTGATCCTCTTTTTCAGCACACCTTCCGGGCTTGCAAACAACGCGCTCTACATCTACGCCATGCTCTTCTATATCTTCACCGGCACGCTCGACTCGGTCATCAACGCCAATTACGGCGCGCTCTTCCCCGAGCTCTTCACCACCGATGCCACCCGCGCCAAAGCCAACGCCCTGCGCCAGGCCTTCCAGCTGGTGGCGATGATCATCAGCATTGCGCTGACCCCAATGGTGGTGGACGCCCTCGGCTGGTCCACAACCGCGATCGTCTACGGCATCCTCGGCGGAGCAGTGATTATCTACATGGCGCTCACCAGCCACGAGAAACCCGTCGCGGAAGAAGAAAAGAAACCCCAACTGTGGGATAGCGTCAAAACGCTCCTGACGAACCGGAAGTTCTGGATCGCGGGCATCACCAACGCCTTCTACAGCGCCGGCATGTCGCTGGTGATGGCTGGTCTGCCCATCTACGCCAAATACACGCTCGGCATCGGCAGCGGGCAGCAATCGCTGCTTTTTGGCGGAGTGTTGCTCGTGGCAATCGGCTCGGTGGCGCTCTGGGCGAACTGGGTCAAGAAGTACGACCTGGTGAAGGTCTGGCGCTTTGCCATCGGCGCCCTGGCGCTGGCGTACATCCCGCTCTACTTCGCCAATACCTTCACCACCGCGCTCGCCTGCGCCATGCTGGTCGGCTTTGGCTTCGCCGGCGTGATCACCACCATGGACCTGATCCAGGCGCGCATCATGGACGAGGACCAAGCCAAACACAACGTCCGCCGTGAGGGCATCATCAGCAACGCGCTCGGGTTCATGAACCGCCTGAACGGGCTGTTCACCAGCGCGGCATACGCCCTGCTGGGAGTGCTTTTTGGGTACGTCTCGGGAGAGGTCCCCGGCCCCCAGCCCGGCACCGCCGCCCGCTTCTTGCTGACCGTCTTCCCGCTGGTCATGATGGTCCTGAGCCTGGGTGTTTCCTTCCTCTCGGACTTTAAAAAGGTAACCTTACCCATGCGCGAAGAGGAGGTATGAGGTTCTTAGCCTTCCTCGAAGAGGCGTGTGGACTTCGCGGTGGATGAGGGATGCCTTTGCCAACCCCAACCCTCACCCCGGCAATGCCGACCCTCTCCCAGGAGAGGGCTATCAAAACCGCTTGCAGTGGTCGAAGATCCCTCATCCTTTAGCCTTCCTCTGGGGGAACCCGTGACACGACAGGGCAGGTGTGGACCACTTGTGGTGGATGAGGAATGCGTAGTAGCTGGGGACTGTTTGCGGTAGTCGAAGAACTCCTTAGCCTTCCCCTTTGGGGAAGGGGGACCGCTTGCGGTGGATGAGGTGTACCTCTGCCAACCCCAACCCTCACCCCGGCTACGCCGACCCTCCCCCGAGGGAGGGCTTAATTGCCTAGAACGCTCTTTTAAATAGAAAGGACCCAACATGGCGCTAATACAAATCAATCATGATTCTGATAAAGTAGGGGTCAATTTGCCCCTCAATGTAATCCTGCCGGATGACCTCACACGCGGTGGGAAACCCCTGGAGGAGCGCAAAGTCCTCTACCTGCTCCACGGGCTTTCAGACGACGCCTCCGCCTGGCAGCGCTACACCAACATCGAGATTCTCGCCCGCGCTCACGGCTTGGTGGTGGTAATGCCCACCGCTGGTCGCAGCTTCTACGCCGACATGGCCAACGGACAGGCTTACTTCAGCTATATCACCGAAGAGCTGCCCGCCTGGCTCGCCGCGACCTTCCGCATCGGAAGCGCTCGCGAGCAAACCTTCATCGCTGGTCTTTCGATGGGCGGCTACGGCGCGTTCAAAGCCGCCTTTTTGCGCCCGGACCTCTACGCCGCTGCCTGCAGCCTCTCAGGCGTGCTGGCGCTCAACATATTTTTCGCACCGCCAGACAAAGTTGAAAACCCCGCGCTGATGCACGAGTTTGACATGATTTTTGGCGGACTGGAAGGGCTTTCAGGAAGCATGCACGACCCGATGCGCTGGCTCAAGGACGCCGCCGCAAGTTCCGCCCCCCTGCCCAAGCTTTTCGCTGCCTGCGGGCTGGAAGACGATCTGCTTCCGCTCAACCGGCTATTCGCCCACGCGGCAGCGCAGGTCGGCGTGCCTTTGCATTACCAGGAGGAATCCGGCGGACACGAGTGGATCTACTGGCAGCGGCAGATTGAGAAATTTATCTTAGCTATATAAATGCCATCTACGCGCCGGCGACCTTCCCGTCATTCGTTTCCGGGAACCAGTGCTTGGTGCTGTTGATGTAGCGCGTCAGCATCAGCATCACTGGCACTTCGGTGAGCACGCCGACTGTGCAGACCAGCACGACAGGTGAATCCGGACCAAATAGGGTGATGGCAACTGCCACCGCCAGCTCAAAGAAGTCCGAGGCGGCGATCAAGGATGCAGGCGCGGCAATGTTGTGCGGCAATTTGGCAACCCGGCACATCTGGTAAGCAAATGCCGCGGAGATGATGTTTTGCAGCACCAGCGGCACCGCGATCAGAAGCACATTGAAAGGATTCTTCAGGATGACTCCACCCTGGAAAGTAAAAATAATGATCAAGGTCAGAAGCAAACCAACTGTGGTGATGCTGTCGAACTTGGGGACAAACTTCTCATTGAAGAATTCCAATCCCTTGCGCTTGATCAGGACTGCCCGGGTGATCGCCCCGGCGGTCAGTGGGATCACCACGAAGAGGATGATGGAAAAGATCAGGGTATTCCAGGGGATTTGAACCTTGTTGATGCCCAATAAAAAGGTGACCCACGGCACAAACAGGATAATGATCAGCAAGTCATTGACCGAGACCTGCACCAGGGTATGGGCAGGGTCGCCTTTGGTGAGGTTGCTCCAGACGAACACCATCGCGGTACAGGGAGCCACGCCCAACAGGACCGCCCCAGTCACGTAATCGCGCGCTAGTTCGGTGGGAATGAACGCTTTGAAAATGACATAAAAGAACAGGGACGCCAATCCAAACATCAGCAAGGGTTTGATGAGCCAGCTGTTGCCGGTTGAGATCACCAGGCCAAGAGGGTTTTTGCGCACGTTCTTGATCGACTGAAAGTCAATCTTCATCATCATCGGGTAGATCATGATCCAGATCAGGATGGCGATAGGGATGTTTTGATTTGCGTATTGGATTTTCCCAAGAAAATTCGGGATGCCGGGCAGGTACTTACCAATCAGGATGCCAGCTGCCATGCACAGCAGCACCCAGACAGTTAAATACTTTTCGAAGAAGCCGATACCAGCAGATTTTTCCTGTGCCATTGGGTTAACCTCTCATCTTCTTTAGAATTGCGACGACCTCTTCGGTTTTGAGCACTTTACCATAAGAGACCACCTTGCCATCCACCACCAGCGCTGGCGTGGACATGACCCCGTAGGACGCGATCTGAGCAAAATCTCTGACGTGATCGATGGTCGTATCCATGCCCAGCTGCCCCAGGGCTGCTACCGTTGCGGCTTCGAGCTGGTTACACTTGGCACAGCCGCTCCCCAGCACCTTGACACTCGCGCCTTCGGATTTGGCATTTACAGCGTTTACGAAGCTGACCTCATCAATATGACCGCAGCACTCTGCGCTCTCATTCTTTTTCTTTCTAAAATTTGAAAGTACCATATAATGCTCCTTTTCCGAAGTAATACTTAAATAAACGATTGTATGGCGTTGAAGAGATAGCCCACAAGAATGATCCCGATGACGCAGATCACTACGAACAACGCCAACAGTTTGGGTTTAATTGCTTTTCGCAGCATTACAAGTGAAGGTGGCGAAAGAGTGGTAACCGACATCATAAAGGCTAAAACCGTGCCAAGCTGGGCTCCCTTGGAGAGCAGAGCTTCGGCGATCGGGATCGTGCCAAAGATGTCGGCGTAAAATGGCAAGCCTAAAAGCGTCGCCAGGATGACACCGAATGGATTGTTGCGCCCGAGTAGAGAGACCACCCATTCGGTCGGGATCCAGTTGTGGATGAACGCGCCAATCGCGACGCCCATTAATATGTAAGGAAAAACTTTTTTGAAGGTAGAAACCATCTGGTCTTTGGCGTACACCAAGCGATCTCTCGTGGTCAGGTCAGGTGATTCGATGTCCACGCTGCCGGCTTGGAGCACAAAGCTCTCGATGTAGGGTTCCATGTGCAGCTTTTCGATCAGTGTCCCACCCAAAATGGCAACTACCAGCCCAAGGATCACGTAGACCACGGCAATATTTGCGCCAAAGATGCTCATCAGGAGCACCAGTGAACCCAGATCCACCATAGGAGAAGAAATGAGGAAAGAGAACGTGACCCCAAGCGGCAACCCAGCTGAAGTAAAACCGATAAAAATGGGCACCGACGAACAAGAGCAAAACGGGGTGACTGTGCCAAGCAAAGCCGCCACGGTGTTGGCTCCCAACCCGTGGAATTTGCTGAGGATTTTTTTACTACGCTCTGGTGGGAAGAAACTCTGGATATAGCTGATGAAAAAGATTAACACGCACAATAAAACAGTGATTTTGATGACGTCATACAAAAAGAATTGGAGGCTGCCTACCCAGCGATTGGCGGTGTCTAGACCGAAAGAAGCGAGAAGTCTGCCGAACAAATCATTGAGCCACTGCATGCCGAGGATTTGGTTTTGTATAAAATCCCAAACTGAAGGTGTTTGCATGGATTACGCTTTCTGGAGGTTGGTGAGTTGGGGTTTAGTTTTCACAACAATCACACTGAACGGAGTCGCTCGTGACAGTGGTCAATTCTTGTATGAGTGAGATCGCCGCAGGGGCCCCCTCGGGGCAAATGCGGTAATAGGTCCATTTGCCTTCCTGCCGGCTGGTGACGATCCCCGACTCGAGCAGAACTTTCATGTGGTAAGAAAGCCCGGATTGCCCACAATCGAGGTTTTCCAACAACTTGCAAGCGCATTTTTCGCCACCGCGTAGCATCTCAAGCACGCGCAGGCGAGTCTCGTCGCATAAGGCTTTGAACACACGGGCCTGGCTCTGGTAAACGCTTTCCATACCTTCCTCACATAAAATTAATTTGATATGTCCAAGTGTAAGCCTCACATCAATTGTTGTCAATCCTTGGAATGAGTTTACATGAAGATGGAGCAGTTATGAAAAATAGCTGTCAAACACCTTACAAAGTTTGGTATATTTCATGTTTTAGTTTACAATGTAAGAGGAGAAGAGAATACAGAAATCCACCAGTCGCTTCGGAAGAGGATAGGTATTTATGCCCCGATTCTGGCGAGTATTGTTGTTATCCTTAGTTATTGTCCTTCTGCTTTATGGCATTTACTTCGCCTTGGGCAGACCCGTAATCCCCCTGCCAACAATCCCCTACAAAGTGTATCCCGGGCAGCCGCTTCACGCCCTCATCACCGCAGATGGAGCAGATCAGCTCAAGCTGACGCTCAACTCATCGGGTGTGGTTGAGGTTACTTCAGCGGATCAATCAGTGGTCGCACTGAATTACACGCCGGATACGTTTGAAAACACTCTTGACCTGGGCGAGAGGCTGCTTGTTGCACAAAAAACCGTGCAAGGTAATGAAGATGTCCCTGAAAGTTCTCCTTTTTTGCGGAAGTTGATCAACTGGGCTATCGCTTATTACTACCATATCATCCGTTTTCGCATATCCGTCTTAGCAACAGCTTTACCTTAGTACACCACTTAGTAATCATTTTAAAAAAACGAAATAGAGGAAATAACATGAACAAAACACCTACCTTCATTAAACTGCTACTGGCAGTAATTCTGGTCCTCGGCATTGTGATGGTGCAACAGCCCCCAATGGCAACTGCTGAGATCGCCAAACAAACCGACCCAACCAACCTGGTCCACATCGATATTACCTACGACCCCGGAACCAAAACCTATAGCATGGGTGGGTTCTCGGCGGAAGAGTTACGACAGGTTGGCGCTCCCCAATTCCAGGACGAGATCTGGCAGGTCTTGGGCATGCTGAACAATGCCACACTGAAAATCCAGAATGACAAGATCGATGTCTTCACAGACGAACAGCAGCTGCTATCGCTTGCCTGGGATGGTCCCTCCCGTGAGATTCTGTACTCGCTTCTGAATGCCTATATTCAACTTGGGGATATTGACATGGCACGGGCTGAAGCCTGGCTGGACAAAGCCGACATCGAGATCACCCTGCGCCAATCCAAGGAACTCAGCCAGCCACTTCAGATCGCGCTTGCGACCCTTGTGCAGGTGAAGGTTGCAAAAAGCGGCGAATTGACCGTGGAAGGTGTGCCGACTGGTATGTCGCTCACCCCTGATACAATGGCGCTCTTAGACACTGCCAATATTGAGAACCTCAAATTGTGCTGGAACAAAGGTGTCGTAGATTTGCAGGTGAATGGTCAGATTTTGCCCCAGGCAACCTTATTCCAGGGCGGCTTAGGCGTGATCGACAAGGCATTCGGGCTCAACCTCGGTGATCTTACCCCGATCTTTGGCTCAAGCTTCGGCGCTGGACTGGTCGTTGGCGATGCTGACCCCGTCACGGGTGAATGCATGCCTTAGGTTATTGCCGCCTGAGAGAGAAGAAACCTTTTTAATAGTAGGAGGGCTGCCCCTGCAACGTTGGGGACAGCCCTTCACGTTTATGAGTTGAATCCTTACACACAGAGAGAACGTGAATTTTCAAAGAGATCTCCTGGACTTCCCGGTAATTACTTAAGTATCTCCCTCATAACCGAGAATTAGCTTTACAATCTATCCATCAACTCTGTCGAAGGATGCCTCATGTCTGAATTACACCTCCACCGCCACATCCTGCCCGCCGAGCAAGGGCTTTACCTATTATTGCCCCTTGAAATGCCCGCCAACATTGCCCGGCTGGACTTGCGCTATTCTTATCAGACCCACGCCAGTGAACCTGTTGCTACGACTGAAGGGCAGTTTGCACGGACCAGGCGAGTAAATATCGTTGACATCGGTATAATCGCGCCGGATGGTACGCAAGTGGGAGCCAGCGGCTCAAGCCGCTCGGAAATTATGGTCTCCGAGGTCAGCGCCACTCCCGGTTACCAACCGCATCCACTTGCTCCAGGCACCTGGCAGATCATTCTCGGCGCGTATGTGGTTGCCCCGGAGGGGGTCGATGTCGACATTAGTCTTGAATTCACCCCTAAAATTCCGCGCTGGCTGTGTGGCGATCTGCACGTTCACACCCTGGCTTCGGATGGCAGCTTGCCCCTCTCTCACCTTGCTGAACACGCCCGCATCCATGGGCTGGACTTTATTGCCATCACCGACCACAACCAGCCAGTCAGGCGTGCTTCGTTCCCGAAAGTGGAGGGGCTGACGATCATCCCGGGTCAGGAGTGGACGCACTACAAGGGGCACAGCAACTTTCTGGGTCTCGAGCAACCTTACCAGGGTAGTTTTATCGCCAATCGCCCGGAAGAAGTTCAGGCAATTTTCCGGGAAGCTCACCAAAATGGCGCTATCATCAGCATAAACCATCCGTATGAGGCAAATTTTGGTTTTCAGTATGACCTGGATTCATTGGATTATGATTTGATCGAGGTATGGAATGGACCAATGCGCCCCACCAACCTCGAAGCCATCGCCCGCTGGGATGGGATGCTCAAGGCTGGGCGCAAGCAGGTTGCCACCTGCGGCAGCGATTACCATGAAGACACCTTTTTCCAGCGCCTGGCAAGCCCCTGCATCTATGTATTGGCTGATTCCAACAGTGATTCCGACATCCTAAAGGCAGTCAAGGCTGGAAGGAGTTACTTTGCCTTCAGTCCCACTAAGCTTCAGTTACTTTTGGATGTAGAGGGGCAAACTTATGGTGCCAGCCTCGCCTGGCGGGAAGGGATTCAAGCCTCTCTGAAGGGAGTGGCATTGGAAAACGGTGATGTTATTCGTCTGGTCACATCTCAGGGGTCTCAAGATATCTTGACCGCCCCTGAAAAGGGTGATTTCGAGACCTCCCTGCCTGTATCTGAACCCGGCTACTGGCGTTTGGAGGTTTGGCGCACCTTCTTCAGCTTCCTGCCGCCGATGCCAGCGCTCATCACAAACCCAATCTGGTTCGACCGAACAAAATAACAAAAAGCCCGGGTGTACCGGGCTTTTTTCATTAATAGCGTGCTAACTTTTCGGCTTCAGAAACCCTATCAGTCGCTGCCAGCCTGATTTTGCACTAAACTGCCGCATTCTTAACGTTCCAACGATTCCATAAGGAACGAAAAGCACAAAGATGACATAGATTATTCCGGTAATGACACTTGCTGATTCCCCAATAAACCTCCGCAAGGTGAAATCAAGCAGGCGCAAGGCAAAAGCACCGACGATTGCGCCACTGAGCGTCCCGACACCGCCAATCAAGACGATCAACAGGCCTGTGACAGTGTACGCCAAATCGGCTACTGCCGGACTGATGATTGGCTGGTAAAGCGCGTGCAGCATTCCCGCTGCCGATGCGGTGAGCGATGAGATGATCATCGCCACCACCTTGAAAATGGTAGTGTTGTAACCAAGCATCTTCGCACGATTTTCATTCTCACGGATGGCAACACAGACTCTGCCAGTTGGAGAAGCCACAAACCGCCGGTAAAAGAGGTAAGTCGCCACCAGTAAAGTCAGTGCGACGACATAGAAACGGAGGCGCTCCGTCACCGGGCTGATAAACGCCGGCACAGGCACACCCTGCAAGCCTACATCCGCGCCTGTCAGGTTGATCATGTCGGAAGACATCACAATGATATGGAACACTGATGCCAATCCAAGGCTAACCAGGGTGAAAGTGATGCCCTTAACGCGCGGCAAGACCAGGCTAAAAAGCAACGCCTGAACGACTGCTGCGAGCAGAACAAGCAAAACCACACCCCAAAATGGTAATGTGAGTGTCTTGAGGGCAATACCTGTCAGATAAGCTGCTACTGCAAAGAACATGGCGTGACCAAAAGATAACAAGCCCGTAATACCAAACAACAGGTCGAAACTGAGCGCAAAGAGTGCCAGGATGAATATCTCGATCCCCAGACCCTCGAGGAATTTGGACATACTACCCTGGTTGCCCCAGATCATTACAGGAGATGAGCCTTCAAACAATCCGATCACGAACGGTGCGAGCAGCATGACGGCAAAGAAGATTAGGATACCGCGGTTTTTTGCGAGAAAACTAGAGTTGTTTTTCATGTTTACTCCTTGGTTCCCAACAAGCCGTGCGGCAGGATCAGCAAAACCACCACCATTAGCAGTACCGTGGATGCGGGTACCAGAGGCGGGGAGGGCTTGAACACAGCATCCGTAAATGGCAATGGGATGCCTATTTGCCCGTACTTGATCATAAATTGTTGGATCAAACCGACCAGTAGCGAACCCAATGCCGCCCCAGGGAAGCTTGTGAGTCCGCCAATCGCCAGGGCGATAAGCGCGCTTAGCAGCAGCCTCTCACCCATGGTTGGGGTCAGACCAGAGGATGGCGCAGCTAAAGCACCGCCAAAAGCCGCCAAACCCACCCCAAGTGCGAATACCAACGTGAACACCCGGCGAACATTGATACCGAGAGCTTCCACCATCTGGCGGTCCTGAACGCCTGCCCGGATGATCATGCCGATCCGAGAACGTTTTAGCAGAATCCAAACCAATATTAGGACGATGATGCCAACAATCGGAATAAAGATTTCATCATACACCCTCACCCGACCCCCCAAAAGCAAGATGGTTGAGCATTGGTTCTCAAACAAATCCGCAAGGTTAGTGGCTGGGCAAGCGCCGCCAGTGCCGGTGAAGAACTCGGGTTTTGGCCAAACAAATTCTGGCCTGCCCCAAACCGCCTGCACAATTTGGACACCAATGGTTCCCAAGCCAAGGGTGAGCATTAGTTGATAAATGGGGCGATTATAGAGTGGACGAATCAAGGTGGTTTCCATCAGAGCGCCCAAGCCCACACCGCTAATAATAGCGACCAAAATAGCAATTACAAAGAGCCAGTTGGTGCTCATCGCAAACATCCGGCTGGTAATCTGAGTATTAAACACAGCAACAAGGATTCCGACCAACAGAAGCAAGGCAGGGGCAATAAACTTGCGCCCGTTGAGTACCTGAGATTGATTCTGATCGCGGTTAAGCAATCCAATACCAAAAGCCGAAATCGCGCTGCTAACCAAAAGACCCACAATTGCAAGGATTGGAGAAATATCAGTGAAAGTGGCTTCGGCTGGGATAATTCGCATTCCCTGGTCAGCCATGAAGGAGTATGTGATTGGGCTTTCTGTATACTTGTTCAAATCCCAGGTTGCGATGGGATAGCGCGTCAGGACCAGAGCAAGCAGCCCAAATCCGACCAGGACCAAGAGCCATGCAACAATCTTACGGGCTTTTGGTGCCAGTTTGATCAGCCCAGCCAGCCTCCCCCAGAGAGCAGACAAAGAAAAGCCAGCAAGGATCAAGAGAACCGGAGTCAAGACGTCCACAAACGTATCAGGGCGCACATAAACAGTCCAGCCCACGTAGGCGCCAATCATGTACAGGGTTCCCTGGGCAAGGTTGAGCACATCCAGCAGACCAAAAATCAATGAGAAACCGGCTGCTACCAGAAACGTGACTGAGCCAACAGAGAAGCCGCGCAAGACGGTAATGAGTACGTCCTTGCCAGACATACCCCTGGCAGCCACGAACAGGAAAGCGGCAATGACGGCGAGGATGATGATTGCTTTGGAGTTTTTCCGTAAATTCGTTTTCATATTAGACCTACGCAGCCCCAAGGTAACGATGAATCATGGCTTTATCCGCTTCCATGTCTCTCATCAACCCGGATGCCACGGACTTTCCTTCTTCGATGATCACGAAGTACTCAGCCAATTTGCTCGCCACGAGAAAATTCTGTTCCACCAATATCACTGTACTCTGCTCCGATAACTGGCGAATGACATCAATCATATGTTCGATGATCACAGGTGCCAATCCCTCGCTGGGTTCGTCGATTAGCAGCAAGCTGTTATCTGCCACCAGCGCCCTGGCTATTGCCAGCATCTGCTGCTGACCGCCAGAAAGCTCGGTGCCTCTCAGGTTGAGAAATTTCAACAGATCCGGGAAGAGGTCAAAAATAAAGGTGCGTTTCCTATCCAGGTCGCCCTTATTTCTCTCAGCAATTTTCAAGTTTTCCTCAACGGATAAGTCCCGGAAGATCGCGCGATGCTCAGGGACGAAACCGATACCAAGCGCCGCGATCTCGAAGGGCGGCATGCCCTGGACTTCCTTCCCCTCAAAAATTACTTTCCCCTCCCGAACAGATGCCAGCCCAAGGATGGACTTCAGGGTCGTCGTCTTCCCGGCTCCGTTACGACCAAGTAATGCCGTGATAGATCCTTTGGGAACAACAAAATCGACATCCTGTAAGATGTGATACTGATTGATAAAGGAATGGATGTTTTTTACCTCGAGGATATTGCTCATGTTATCTCCATTCCTGTAGATTTCGATGTAATCTTCTGCAAAGGGATACTCTTATATCTTGAGGTCATAGAGCCCTCCCAGGTATGCAGTCTGCACGTCATGATTTTTCGCGATCTCAGAAGGTGTACCTTCCGCGAGCACCGAACCCTGGTGCATGACGGTGATCCTGTCGGATACACTCATCACAACGTTCATATTATGTTCCACCAGGATGACGGTTTTTGTTCCGGATTTCTGAACTTCCTGGATCAGGGTGATCAACTCCGGCACCTGGTCAGTGGCCATGCCGGCGGTCGGCTCATCCAGGAGTAAGAGCTCCGGATCTGGCGCAAGGATCATGCCGAGCTCAAGCTTTCGCTGGTCCCCGTGCGAAAGCACCCGGGCTGGAAGCAAAGCCTGGCTTTTAAGCCCAACTTTTTCAACAACTTCGGCAGTCCGTTCCTCACAACGAGCCATTTTCGTGGTGTCCATCAGGAAGCGCATATTTTTGTTTTCCATCGCTTGGGATGCGAGGCGGATGTTTTCATGTACCGTCAGATTGGGGAAAATATTGGTAATCTGAAAAGATCGTCCCATCCCGAGATGAATCATGCGGTGGATTGGCTTTCCTGTCAGATCAACTCCTTTATAGAAAACCTTACCACTGGTCGGCTTCAGGTTCCCACTCAACAGGTTGAAAAAGGTGGTCTTCCCGGCGCCGTTGGGCCCAATGATGGCATGCAGCGTGCCTGTTTCGATCTTGATGCTGACGTCGTTCACCGCCGCCATGGCACCAAAATACTTGGTCAGGTTCTTCGTTTCAATGATAGTCTCTCGTACTGTCATAACGTCTCAATTCTTTACTTGGTTTGCGGCATAAAATTAAGTTTTAACAGTGTCCCTGGAAGCCCGCAAAGCCTCCAGGGACACATTCACTAAAAGAGATTATTTGCCAGACAAGTTACCGATAGGCAGATCACCGCAGCGGCTCTGCAGAGCTTCAGGAAGCAAGCAGGGAGGCTCGGGGCGGGTGGTATCGACGTAGGAATAGTAGTTACCAGTAGGATCGGTGACATTTTCGAGTTTGAGAATGTACATGTCCTGGATGGCTACGTGGTCCTCAGGGCGGATCTGGATGGTGCCCTTGGGTCCTTCGAATTCAAGGCCTTCCATGGCAGCGACCAGGGTGGCGGGGGTTACATCGCCATTGGTCTTCTTGAGGGTCTCAACAATCATGATGGCGGCGTTCATACCGTCGGCATCGAAGAGGTCAGGATAGATGCCATAACGACCGCTGGCTTCAGCCACAAGGAAATCATTGGCGGCGTTCTTTGGGGCAGACCAGTGGTAGAGGATGCCAGCGGTTGTGCCGACAGCATTGCCGTAGAAGACTGGTGTCAGAGCGTTATCAATGAAGGTGGTACCGAGTTCCATGGTGTCAGTGACGCCCTGGTCCTTAGCTGCCTGGACGAGGGAGATGAAGCCCGCGCCAGCCCAGGAGACGATGTAGGCTTCTGCGCCAGAGGCAGCGATTTGCTCCATGTATGGAGTGAAATCGGTGGTGGTGGCAGGAGCGAAAATGTCATCGGCCACAAATGTACCGCCATCCAGGGTGCAAGCGTCGCGGAAAGCTTCAGCGGAACCATGCCCAAAGGCGTAGTCAGCAGCAATCTGGATGAAGGAGCTGTATTTAGCTGTAAGAGCTTTACACTCGTTGATGGCATCCTGGTAGTTGTTACGGGATGTGCGGAAGGTATACTCGTTGAAATTGACACCGGTGATGTCGTTGGCTGCTGCAGGTGCAACAATCAGGGGGACTTCATTTGCAAGAGCAATGCCCTGCAGAACAGCGGTGGCGCCAGATGATGCTGTGCCAACCAGGAATCAACTTTCTGGATGTCGATCAGTTCATTTGCGACGGTGGTGGTGTTCTCAGGAACGCCGGCATCGTCACGCACGAAAACCTGGATTTCGCAGTTGTCAATCTTAAAAGTGCTTTCCTGGGCTTCAGCAAAATTGAACACAGGACCAGCGGAGCCTTCAGAACCGGTGGCGTATTCCATGCCGAGCATGAACGCGCGTTGCATCATGGCGCCGTAGATTGCCAGACCACCAGTGATATCAGTTATCAGACCGACTTTGATGGGTTCGGCGCAGGTCAAACCAGCAGCAGGTTCTTCAGTTGCGACGGGTTCTTCAGTTACCACAGGCTCTTCGGTTGCCACTGGGGCTTCGGTTGCCACTGGGGCTTCGGTTGCCACGGGGGGTTCAGTGACGACGGGAGCTGCAGTGGGTTGGGCGCATGCGCCCAGGACCATACTCGCGACGAGCAGCATGGCTACAACAAAAAATATCGACTTTTTCATTTTTTCTCCTTGTAATTAGTCGTTTAATGATTGCCAGCGACATTCTTATCGCTAACTATCTTGATAAAGTTAGTCCCGCCCACTGTTTTTCAACACAAAGCCCATGAGCAACGTGTTAAGTGGTTCGGGTTTGTCCAGGCAGAGCGCATGCCCTGCACCGGGGACAACAACATACTCAGCCTGAGGGATGCGTGCTACCATCATCTCAGCCATTTTTCGACCTTTGATTTGGTCTTCCTCACCCACCACGATCAGGGTCGGGCAGCTAATCTGCCCTAACTGGTCCGTGATGTTGTAAGAAGTAAAGGCATCCATCAGTTTTACAAAAGACCCAAGGTTCAACCTGGCAAAGTTCGCATGCGCGGCAGGTAGCAGAGCTTCGCTTTTCTTCAGGTACTCCTCCCCAAAATTCAGGAAAACAGAGGTGTGAAAGAGTAAATCGGCGTCGTTGCGTTCTCCCGCAAGCTTCCATGGGTAAGATTGCAGTCTCAACATTAACGGCACTTCGGACACCCCATCGATCACCATCAGGCTCTTTGTCTTCTCGGGGTACCGCAATGCAAACACCAGGCTCACTTCTGAACCGTAAGAAATTCCCGCGATGTGAGCCTTTTCAATTCCCAACCCATCCAGTAAGCCTGCCAAATCATCGGCATGCAATTCCATCGAGTAAGGTCCCTCTGGATGGTCGGATTGCCACATCCCTCTACAATCATACAGCAGAACCCGGAAGTGCTTCGCAAGTGCCTGAGTCTGAAAATACCAGCTGGCAGTGCTCATCATGATGCCGTTGGACAGCACAATCACATCCCCATCTTCGGGACCGTGTAATTCGTAATAGAGGTTGGTGTTGTTGACGGCAATCCTGGGCATTTTCCGCTCTCCTACACAGGTTCAAATGCAAGGAATTTTTTAGAGGATTCGCCTTCACCGCGGACTACGAAAGTCTGTTTTAGGGGCAAACCAATCTTGATGGCCGCTGGATCGCTCAAGTCAAGACCTACGATCTGTGCGCTGATGCGCGGACCTTCCCCCAGCGCCACAATCCCGACACAGTACGGATTTTTGGCATTGTAGCCAGCATCCGCCATACTTGTGGGGGGTACATAGATTACGGTAAACGCCGCCAGGGTGCCTTGTCCATTTGTTTGGATGCGTTCCACCTGGTCGGAGTGGCAATTGGGGCATATTTGTCGTTGGGGAATCGAGATGTTACCGCAGACAAGACAGTGAGAACCGATTAAGAGGTCTTCGGCGATTGCCTGGTCAAAAGCTTTGGAGTGCAGGGCTTGGTCTGTCATCTTAATTCCTCTTTTCGAAAATGTGCACTACACAGGTTTGCCCGGTGCCTCCCAAGTTGTGGGTCAGGGCGTGCCTGAGGTTGCCACGCAGCTGGCGTTCACCTGCCAAACCGTGCATCTGCTTCCATACTTCCACCACCTGCCCAACTCCCGAAGCGCCAACCGGATGACCCTTGGATTTTAAGCCGCCGCTGGTGTTGATCGGATGGCTGCCATCCCGGGCAGTTCGCCCGTCGATTGCTGCCTTCCAGCCTTCTCCGCGTGGGAAAAAGCCCAAATCTTCCGTTGCCATGATCTCAGCAATCGTGAAGCAGTCATGAACTTCTGCAAAATCGATATCCTCAGGGGTTATTCCCGCCATTTCATAAGCCCGTTTTGAGGCTTTTGCAGCTGCTGGAATTTCACTCAGGGAGGATCTTTCAGCCAAAGCGCCATCGCTTGCCTGCCCAGAACCCACAATAAAGATTGGTTCGTCTGTGAATTTTGCAGCCAGCTCCTCGCTGACCAAAAGTACCGCGGCCGCCCCATCCGAAACCGGAGAGCAGTCAAACAGGCGCAAAGGCCAGGCAATCATCGGGTTGGCTTTTGGGTCCTTCAGGAAAGCCATCTCGTCTTCCCATTGCGGAACTGGCAGCCCTTTCTGTTCGGCTTTGCGCTGTTTACCGACCATGACATCTTTAATGGTCTGGTTGAACTGAGCTTTCTCATTTAAGGCTCCGTTTAGATGGTTTTTTATACCTACACGCAATAGCGCGTCAGGGTCAGCTTTGTACTGGTCAATATAGGCGGTCGCCATCGCGGCATAAAAACCCGGGAAGGTAAACCCGGCTGGAATCTCGAACAATGAGTCGGCTGCCAGTGCCAACGCGTCGGTCACCTTTGCTCCTGGCAGGTCAGTCATCTTTTCCAGGCCACCCACCAGCACCATATCCACTTCTCCCGAAGCGATTGCCAGCACGCCCTGTCTTAGTGCAACACCGCCGCTGGCACAAGCATCCTCAATGCGGGTGCTTGCCACAGGTGAGAGACCGACCCAGCTGGCTACAATCGGCGCCAGATGAGCCTGGTTTTCAAAATGATCAGAGGTGAAGTTGCCCATGTAGAAGGCTTCAATTTCTTTGGGATTAAAACCCTTCTGAACGCTCTGTCGCAGTTCCTGGAACGCCTCCACGAACAAGTCTCTGGATGTTTTCTCTGGGAAGACGCCAAATTTGCTCATTCCCACCCCAACAACAGCTACGCCGCGTGATAATTTCTTCGACATACCTTATTCTTCTTCCTTTCTATAAGTGACAGCTCCCTGGAGGTCAGTCGGTCTGGCATGCTCGCCAGCAGTTACTAGGTTTAATTTGAGTAAGTTACCTTCTATGCCGTAACAACCCTCATACTTCCCAACCAATCCAAAAGTATGTTTTTGCTGGTCCATCTCAATCAGACCTCCATCTGCATGCCAGGTACCGCTCGATACAATCCCCAGGGCGTCGTAGCGTGCTTCAAAATTGCCATCCTCAAGAAACAGGAAGAACAGACCGGGGTAGGATTGATCCTCAGTCTGTGTCCATTTGCCAAGTAATGATTTATCCATTCAAACTCCTGTTAGAAGTACTGTCTATCGGGCACAATGCCCAGCCGGTGCGACTCTTCCCGGATCGATTCCCTGAAATCGGGGTGCGCGATCTTGATCAAGGCCTCCATGCGCTTCTTCACCGAAAGCCCTCGCAGTTGGGCACTGCCATATTCCGTCACGATAGTGTCCACATCCTGGCTGGGGACCGTCACCCCTGCACCCGGAGCCAACGTTGGCACGATTGTCGAAATAGTGCCGTTCTTTGCCGTCGAACGCAGAGCGATAATTCCCTTTCCACCCTCGGACATTTGCGCTCCGCGGTGCGTATCGAGCTGACCGCCTGTGCCGCTGAATTGGCGTGTGCCAAGGCTCTGGGAACAGACCTGCCCGAGCACGTCCACCTGAATGGCTGAGTTGATGCTAACCATCTTGTAGTTCTGAGCAATCACGTAAGGATTATTGACGTATTTGCCTCGCATCAGCAGTACATCCGGGCTGTCGTTCATGAAATCGTAAAGTGGTTGGGTGCCAATCGCGAAGGTCGCCACAAACTTACCCGGATGGAGGGTCTTGCGGCTGTTATCCACCGCACCGGCTTTCCAAAGTTTGTAAATGCCATCAACCAGCAGCTCCGAGTGAACCCCAAGGTGGCGGCGATCGCTGATGAACTCAGCCAGAGCAGTCGGCGTACCGCCGATGCCAAGCTGAACCGTGCAGCCATCTTCAATAAATTCCGCGACATGCCGACCAATTTGCTCGTCGGTCTCGTTTGGCTCAGCCTGGGGCACCTGCACGAGCGGACTGTTGAACTTTACAAAATGATCCACCAGCGAAATCGGGATGACCACATCCCCATCGGTCCATGGCAGGTTTTCGTTGACTTCCAATATCACCAGATCCGCGGCGTCGATCATGTCGCGTTCCACCACTGCCCCCATCGAAAGGGAAATCATGCCTTCCGCATTGGGAGGTGTGCAGACGCCTAGCATCATGTCGAGCCGACCGCCATGCCCCACCAGCTTGTCTGTGCCAGCTTGATGAAGGTTGTTGGGCGTGTACGAAACTCTTCCTTCGCTGTGCACAGCCCTATCTGGTGCTCCATAAAACCAGTTCTCATTAAAGAAGCGCCCTTCCATCTCCGGTTTCATGAAGATGTCGTAAGGGCGCATGGGTAAACAGGTCCAGGTCGTAATATCCTGCAGCCGTTCAGCTTGCCTCGCCAACTCTTCCAGCAACCCAACTGGCTCGGAAGCGGCAATGCCAATTTGGAGGGTCATTCCTGAGCTGACTTTGCTAATCGCATCAGGAATTGTTATCGTTTTCTGCCTAAATTCTTCTTGCCAGCTCATGACCCTGCCTCCATTAAGGCATAATAAATCAAGCGGCTGCCTGGTTATAACCCACACCAGAACCGCAAAATACTACGCGCATGCCCGAAGTGATTTTGCCCAGTTTGACGGCATCATGAAAGGCGATCGGCAGACAGGCAGAGCCCATATAGCCCCATTTATCCATTACGTAATGAGCCTTCTCTACGGGTAAACCAAGATTTTCCATGACCAGCTTGATGCTATTGACATTCACCTGGGTGAAGATGATATGATCGATTTCACTCAGTTCAAACCCACCATTTGCGGCGCATTCGCGCACGCGGGCTGGCCAACCTTCGTGGTTAACCGTCGCTGGGAAGGGTGTGACCAGTCTCACCTTGGTGCGGCCAGCTTCTACGCTCTCAACCGTTGCAGGCTCATAAGTGCCACCAGAGTAGATACCCCAGTTCTTATGGTACGAGCCATCTGCTTTGATTGAACTTGAAACAAACCCGGGTTTGTCCGATGCGCCAACAACCGCTGCGCCAGCACCATCACCATAGAAGAAAGCGGTGACATCGTGCTTGTAGTCGGAGAGTTTGTGCATCATGTAAGCACCAATCACGAGGATGTACTTCAGATGCGGATTGGTGGCGATCAAGCCGGCTGCCTGAGTCAGAGCGGTCGGAAAGGACGCGCAAGCGCATCCAACATCCCACGTGCCAGCATTGACGCAGCCCAACTTGAACTGAGTCACAACTGACGTCGCCGGGGTGATGTAATCCGGGCTATCGGTGCCAACAATTACCAGGTCAATGTCCTCGGGGGTCAAGCCGGCATCGGCGATGGCTGCTTTTCCTGCTGCAGCCGCAAGGTCAGAGGTCGCCCAATCATCCGGGGCGTAAAAACGGGTTCTAATTCCGCTGTTATTCTCAAACTTCGAAACAACCTCCGCCAGTTTTGGGCTAATTTCACCCATCCATTCTGCGAAAGTTGCATTGCTGATTTCATTTTCGGGAAGGTACATCCCGGTGCCTAAAATGGTCGCGTAACGAGTCATGTGATCTTTCCTTTCAGTTAATAGTTGCTCTTCGTAGATGACAACGAATCAACTATGTCCCTAAAACAATACCGCCGTCCACGCTGATGACTGCGCCGTGAACATAAGACGCCTCGTCGCTTGCCAACCAGGCGTAAACGTTGGCGATTTCTTCAGGTTTGCCAAGACGTTTCAAAGGTGCGTTCGCTGCCATCCCGGCAAGCACGTTCTCGGGCATCTTCATGACCATTTCGGTCAGGATGAAGCCGGGAGCAACAGCATTGACGCGGATCTGGTACTTGCCCAGTTCTCTCGCCCAGGTTTTAGTTAATCCAATCACCGCGAATTTGGTTGCGGCATAGTTTGTCTGACCAAAATTGCCATACAGTCCCACCACGCTGGACGCACTCACGATTGCGCCACCGCCTTGCTTGATCATGTAGGGCACCACAGCCTGGGTGCAGTTGAAGACACCCTTCAGGTTGACCGCGATGACAGCATCGAAAGCTTCCTCGCTCATCTGACCAACCACTTCGCCTTCCTTAAACTTCACAAACTGGCTGTCGCGTGTAATTCCGGCGTTATTGATCAACACATCAATCCTGCCGTATTTTGCGGCAACCGCGTCAATCCATGCCTGAACTTCCTGACGATCGACGACATTGACCTTCCAAAAACTGGCATCATTGCCCAGCTCTTGAGCCAAAGCGTTGCCAGCTTCTTCATTGACATCGCAGATTACAACTTTTGCACCTTCGGCGGCGAATTTAACAGCCGTCGCTTTGCCGATTCCCGCGGCACCACCGGTAATGATACAAACTTTATCTTGCAAACGCATTCCAGTCTCCTTTATTCAATTGTTAAGCAGAAAATATTAACGGAAATACCCAGTATTCATAGTTTACCGGTCAGAGGTTACAAATTGGTAACAAAATCAGTGGGAATAAGCTTCGTTGTTTGTGTTAACTTACCAAACTTGGGATTTGTCTTATCTGCTCAAGTCCCGAAACAAAGTTCGGAGATCATCCGATTCAACACCATAAGTTTTCCGGCTGACATCCATCGCCTGGTTGTAGACCTTGCGCACCATGCTGAGATTTCCCAGGGCATGGTAGATTCGCATCTGATATTGGTACCCCACCTCAAGCAGTGGTTCCAGCCTCACCAAACGGTTGCTTAATTCCAGCCCTTTTTCGAAATCTTTACTTTCAATTGCCGCATCAATGACCTTACTCAAGCAGTCCAGGTACAGGCGGTGGTAATACTGCACTTCGGGCATAAACGCTTCCTGCAACTGTTCCCCTTCGAGCATTTTGCCCTTATACAAGGTTAGCGCTTTCTCTTTATCTTCCAGCCGGAGGCTCGTGGCTAACTTTTCGAACTGATCAGTGTCCAAATATATTTTCATCTGTTGGTTCAATTGGTAATGCTCGCCATTTCGAACCACGAACTGAGCGGCTTCTTTTGGTGGGCGGTTTGGCTCCAATGCTTGGTTCAGTGCGCTGAGGGTGACTTTAAAATTATTGGCTGCGGTAGTTTCATCAGCATCTGGCCAGAAGAGGACTGCAAGTTGCTCTTTATTTAGCCCCTTTCCCGAGTTTACCGCCAATGCCTGCAGTAGTTGGCGGGCTTTATCCCGCTTCCAGAGCTCTGCAGGTACCAGATGTTTGCCTTTTCTGGCTTCAAATCCCCCAAAAAGTTTCAAACTCAGGGTGTACCCGGGATGATAGTTGCTCGCGCCTGCGGGAAGGTCGCTCAGGATCTGGCTGATCAGTTCCGTCTGCAGCCCCACTTCCCGTGCGCGCAACATTAATGGAAAAAGTGTGAACGGATCATCCGGTCCAAGCAAGGTTCCACGCGTCAGCAGGAATTGATACTGATGCTTCTGCACCAGTTCCAGACCTTGCTCGAGGAATAACAAAGCCGAGCTTTTGTACCCCTGTTTATCTGCTGTGTATGCTTCCCAGAGATACGCTGCTGCGCTAGCAAGGGTGTCATTGAGCTTTTTTGCCAGCGAATCCGCCACTGAAAGGATGTTGCTCGCAGCGTCAAATTCTCCTCCCAGTGCCAAACTGGCTCCCAGGGAGATTCTCACCAGCAACCCGATCCATTCGTCTCCCGCGTTGGCAGCAATCACCAGGGCACGATCACCGATACGTTTTGCCTCCTCCAGGTTGCCGTCATAACCAACCAAGCGGCACAATCCCCAAAGCGGCTCTACGTGAATGCGCACGATGTCGACGTTCTCGATCGCAAATTCGTAAAGTTTCCGAATTTCCTGCACACCCTGGGCGTCCAGCCCCTGCCTCAGGTCCAGCTGCAGCGCGTGCCCAAGGCGGATGTTTGCCACGGCTTCGACATACTTCGCTTGTAACTGACGGGATACCTGCAGCCCCCTGTTGGCGTTCTCCCGTGCGCGGATGTACTCTCCCATTAAGGAATAGTAAAGCGAGAGCAAAAGTGTTGCTTCCCGATGAAAGCGTTGCGGTCGTATCATTTCTTGGTCGGCGGTGCCAGGTTCGAGTTTTGCCAGCAACCTCAATCCTTCGTTCAGCCTTCCGGTGCGCAAGAGCAGGCGGGCTTCAATGTAGGACTGCGCTTCTGAGTAAATCGAGGAGAGTTGCCGCGCTTTTTGTAAACTCTTTTCCGCCTCAGGCGTCGCCCCCTGATTCACCTGGTTCTCGGCGATTTGGGTCAGCAACCCTGAGACTTCCAGGGGAAATTCCACCGGGTCCAACAATTCGAGTGCCCGGGCGAGCAGTTGCTCGGCGTTCACCGGGCGCAAGGTGTCAAGGTAAACCTGGGCTTGCCCCCGCAGCGCCAGGCTCGTTCCCCAGGCGTTTCGAGTGTTCTGGTAAAGTCGCTGGGCAGTGCGGTAGTACTCCAGCGCCATGTCAAAGTTTGCCTCTGTGCGTTCCACTTCCCCAAGCAAGTAATTGCCGTAGGCATATTGGCTCATTTCAGCTTCTGGCAACTTTCCCAGCCAGTAGCGGATACTTTGCTTGAGACCGGATTGCAGCAAACGCTCTCCGACCTCATCCAGGATTTGGCGTAGCCTGCCAAAATCCCCGGCGGAGATCAAGTGGGAGATAGCCTGTTCCCAATAGTGGTGCGCGCTGAAATAACTCGCCAACTTGCGATGCAGCCCCCGCTTTTGTTCTTCGTTCCTCGAGAGTCGGCTGAGAAGGAACTCTCGGAATATGTGATGATACCTAAAAACTTCCGGCTTTAATTGCTCGATAAACAACCCCGAGCGATACAGATCGCTCAATATATCTGCACTGTTTTGACGGTCGAGCAAAAAATCGCAGGTGTCACTGTCCAAAAATTGCAGGACCGAGGTCTTGATCAAAAAGTTCTGCTGCTCTTCCGATAACATGTCGAGAACTTCATCGGCAAGATAATCAAACAAATTGCCCAGTGAGCTGCCGCTTTCTTCTTCAAGCAGGCTCTCCAGGGGCATGTTTGGCAGGGCTTTGATCGACTGCCAAACCACTTGCAGCCCGATCGCCCAGCCTTCGGTGCGTTGATGCAGCCTGAGGAGGTCATCCTTTGGCAAATCGAGCTGGTAGGTTGAGCGATAGAGTTGATCGGTCTCATCTGCTGAAAAGCTAAGTGAATCCTTGTCAATCTCCAGGAGCCTGCCCTTGACCCGCCACTTGTTGAGGGATGGGAATTCCGGTTGCGTCCGGCTCAGGATAATCAGGTGCAGATTGGCTGGTAGATGCTCAATCAACCAATTCATCATTCCCAGGATCTCGTCCGATTCATTCAGGCTCTGGAAATCATCCAATACAAACAAGGCTTCTTGGTCTAATAAGGATGTGATTGCGTTTACGAGCGTGATCAGGCAGTCTTGCAGGTCAACATCGCTGTTTTCCAACACCCTCAGAGCTGGTAAACCTATCTTGTTTCCCTGTTGATTGAAGGCTGAGCAGAGATAGGTCAGAAACAAACGCGGATCGCGTTCATTGCGTGAGATGGTATACCAGAAGAACGGGAGTTTGGCGGATCTGATCAGGCTGAGAGCGGAGGTCGTCTTGCCATAGCCTGTTTCTGTTACCAGGGTGGTAAGGGGGTAGTCGAGGCTCTGCTTCAACAGATTGAGCACCCTCGGACGGTCAAGAATGGAACTTTTCTGCGCCGGCGGTGTAAGCTGACTCAGAATGATTTGGTTTCGATGAGTCATCAGGTCTTTATTTTATCATCCACCTCATTCCATAACAGTATCCACCTACCCTTATTTGTCAGGGTTTCCCACGGCAAAGGCGCTTAACCCAATGGCAAGCCGAGGGGCTGCGGAGGGCGATCGCTCCCCTCCCGATATACTCTCTGCGCACTTTTCTTCCGACATTCTAGATTACTCACGCCACAATTGCCACTTTACGATCATGTTTGTTTTCGACTTGAATATCCTTTTTTCTCGTGCTATTATGTTATTAATCCATTTAGCGTCCGCTAATCTCATTTGTTCTTACATTGTAATACCTGGAAGTCCTCGGGACCTTTTTATCGTTTTCAGATATAGGAGGTTGCCATGTCCGGAAAGAAAACTCTCAAACCCGGCAGTACTCAACAAATAAATCCATCAAATTTAGAAAAGCCTGAACCGATTAAAAAACAGACTGAAAAAGTCAGTCGTGTTAGCAAACGAATAATTGCTGAGAAGATTACCAAAAAACCACCGATCTTTCCAATCAAATTCGAACTTGACGTGATAAGACCGCGCGATCTGTTAGTCTTACACTTCAGTTTCAGAAACCTGAAACGCGTCACTGACCCCGAAACGGGTAAAGTGACGCTGGTTCACGGCAACCCTGCCGATGACGCGTACATTGTTGTGACCTTCCCCCCCCAAAGCATTGAAGAGCAAGCGCTTTTTGAGGTGAACCCTAACCTACCAATCGTAGATCCAGAAGATTCAGAAACTCAAGATGACCCGGATGCTAAAATACCATCGGCTAAAACACCATCTGAGGATCCAACAAACGCAACTCAAAAAATGCGGTCCAAGCTTTCAGGTCCGAGCCGCCTGGTTTTCAAGGTGCCAAAAGACACGGAACCGATTGATTTCACCATCGAAGGATTGCTTGCAGCGCTAAAGGAGTTCCCGCTGGAGGTCGCCACCACTGCCAAACCTGTTCAGCCGGATGAGAATGACGAACCCATTTCAGGGTGGAAGTTCAATCCAAGTATTTGGGAAATTGCTAAGTCCAAGTGGGCAACTGAGCAGGTCTCAACTCCGATTGTCTCTGTGAAATCCAAGAAGGTGGCTGCTCAATTTGCGAAAAATCGATCAGCTATCGCCCAAGCCCAGGCAAGGTTTCACCAGGAGAAAGTGGGATTGGTCGCTGAAATGCAGCAACTCCATGATTGGACCATCAGCGAGACAGTTTCGGACATCCTGGAGCTCCTTAGTCCTAAACCGTATTCCCCTGAGGATCTCGAGACAGCGATCGAAGCTCCCTTCCGCCTGATTCTTTCCCCCAACCGCCACGCGGCATGGGTGCACGCGGTCAAAGAGGTCGTTTCCGTGCGCCAGCAATTCTATGCCGTACCAACCATTCAATTTCAACCACAGTTTACTGCCCTGAGTCTGAAAAGCGATCTGTTTGATCATTATACGATCGGGAAATTCGATCCAGGTGAGGTCCACGACAGTAACGCTGTTGCCGTAACGATGCATGCGGATAAGAAACATATCCTGAAAGAAATTGCGAAAATCGATTCGAAGATATCCGATAAGTTGGTTTTTAAAGTAAAAGAAACCGACTGGGTGGAGCTCTGGCACACCCGCCTTGCCAGCCGAAAATCAGACTTGAGTGTCACTGAAGACCCGACGAATCCATTGAAAACTGTGCGCGCCATTTGGGCAAAAGATGCTGGATTTCTGAGGCACGACAAAAAACTTGGCGACGCACCGCAACCTTTTCCAAATGATCCATCTGATAACCCCTACCGCGCCCCGCTGGATTCGGCTGACCGCTATAATTTTGTCCACCTTTCAGCTAACTTCAGGCAGAAAAATCAGTACACACAAAAGCGTTACATCCCCCGTGCTATTCCGACACGGCAGATGATGCTCACTTCTTTAGGTTCCTGGCTGAATTTACGCGGTGCCTGGAATCCAGTTGTGAAAGGGCTCGAGGTGGAAGAATGGCGTCACATCTCCACGCTGGCGCGCGACCATTACGTCAGGGTCGTTTACCGCGGTTATCTGTTTCCTTTTGGTCACCGCGCCTCCCTCGTCAAGATTACGGAACGAAAATTCTACAACAAACTTCTCGGCAACCCTGCCTATTTGAGACAGCGGATGTTCATCGTGGTGCGCGAGCCCGAAAAGTCGTACATCCCGATGGACCTGGCAGACCCGGAAGGCAAACAATATGACCTCGCCTTCCCCTTCACCCGTGTACGCATTACTACTCTGGTGACACCCCTTCTGGCTCCCCCGGAAGCTAGTGAAATTGGTGGAAAATCGAGGCAGCTCTTCCGCCCTGTGGAAGGCTCAACCGGAAAAGAAGTTCGCTTCCACCTGATCGCGACAGACCTTGAAGGTCGCGAGGTGGAATTCAGCACGCCATTGAATTTTGTGGGCAAAGCGATTAATGACTTCAATTTTGGCACCCCAGCCGAACGCGATATTGCTTTTGATTTGATGAAGAGGACCCAATGGGATTTCACCGGCATCCAGCCCGAAGGAATAGGCGGTACTCCACCCGATAATGACCCGGCAGAGCCAGCCGAACTTTCGGGTCAACAAGTCTGTTATGCCGATAGCCAAATCCAGGGCGACACTTCTCTCAATACGGAAAACATCTGGTTCGGAGCGCAAATCCCAGAATGGGACAATTTCACCCAGCTTCAACAAATTTACTCGCCCGACTTCCCACGTTTCTATCCACGTCTTGAATTTGCGTCTGCAAAGATACCGGCTATTCAGCACCTGGCGAGGAACGAGGGTGTCGCGAAATTCAAATTCCCTACAGATTACCTCAAAAACGGTTTTGCTGCAGGAAACGCCGGACAGGTCTTTGCGCAACTGACAGGCAATACCCTGGGACTGGACTTTTCAAGCCAGGGTCAGCGTTCGGGTGGTTTGTTGACCCCAAATATGCAGATCAATGGACTTTCCCGCCTGCATGGACCTGTTGGCGGTGCGCTTGATGATCTGAGCCAAATGACCAGCAATACCTTTGACCCCGAAAAGTTTTTTGCCGGTATGATGCCCAAGCTGTTTGGAGCGATAGATCTGTGGACAATCATCAACGCGCTTGGCGGTCCGCCAGAGTTTATCACCCAGGCGTTTTCACCTCTGCAAAGCCTTTCCGACAAAATCACTACCCTCTACACGCAATTGGAAGCCCTTGGTTCAACCGCCAATCAGTTGAAAACTGCCATCACAAACGCTGTGATGTGCATCACCAACTTGCTTGTACCACCAAATCCGCCTTCCGCGGATCCCTGGGGTGATTTGCAAACCGCCCTTGAGGATGTGAAAACCAAAATCCCGCCTGTCCTGACTGCACTAAACCAAACAGATATCTCAGGCTCCATTCGCATCCCAATCGAAACCGCACTGACCAGTCTTGATGGAACATTAGGGACTGTAGCTGATCTAATTCCGACCCTCAAAGCAGGCATGCAAGCGCTGACAGAACAAAAGGTTTCACTGGACTGGAAAACCGATCTGGTCAGCTGGCCGAAAGATTCTTCCGACCTTGGACCGATTTTTGACTCGCATAATGGCAAGGGGAAGCTCTATCTGCATGCCGAAATAGATGCCAAATCAACCAATTCGGGAGGACCAACCTTCATGATGTCCTGCGGGTTGAAAGATTTTAGTTTGAACCTGATTGGCAACAAGACCATCACCAAGTTCATTTTCCTGAAATTCGACAAAATTGAATTTGTCATGGGTAGCAGTCAAAAAGCGGATGTCAATGTTGAATTTGGCGGGATTGAGTTTGTAGGCGTACTTTCGTTTGTAGAAGCTCTGAAGTTTCTCATCCCGCTGGATGGGTTTTCAGACCCGCCTGGTCTGGAGATCACTGAAAAAGGCATCACCGCCAGTCTCAACCTGGCGCTTCCAAACCTGACCTTTGGCGTATTCAGTTTAACAAATATGAGCCTGGCTGCCGGGTTCTCCGTTCCATTTATTGGGGACCCACTTAGCGTATGGTTTGGTTTCTGCAGCCGCGACAACCCCTTCTGCCTCACCGTCGCAATGTTCGGCGGTGGTGGCTTTTTCTCCATCACCCTGCAGCCGGATGGTCTCAAATGCTTGGAAGCTTCCTTTGAATTTGGTGCCAACCTGACGCTGGATATTGGTGTCGCCAGCGGCGGCATCTACGCCATGGCGGGCATCTACTTCAAGATGGAAAAAAATTCCAGCACGGGCAACCTTGACGCAACCCTGACAGGCTATTTCAGAATGGGAGGTTTTTTGAGCGTGCTGGGTATCATCAGCATCTCAATTGAACTCTACCTGTCATTGACTTACGAGAGCGCTACTGGAAAGTGCACCGGCAGAGCTACGCTCACCATCGAAGTGGAAGTGCTCTTCTTCAGCGTAAGTGTGGAGATCACCGCGGAACGCGAATTTTCCGGTTCCAATGGCGACCCAACCTTTGCTGAACTGATGGTGCCCTACCCCGATCCCTTTGACGGTCATGAAGTCGATCCATGGCTGGTTTATTGCGAAGCTTTCGCCTGAGGAGTGTGAACCATGAAACAAACACTAATTTGGACAGCGCTGCCTAATGGCATCGCAGATGGTAAAGCTTGCCTTTCGGTGATGCTTTCGCCGCGCCTTGAAGGTTCAGGTGCCGATCCGGACGGAAAGACGCCTCTCAGTGATTTTCCTGATTTTGCCAACTGGCCAGCCACAGTAAAAAACATAAGGTTCATTGCTCATGTAAATGGCAATCCCATCGTACTCAAACCGAAATTCACCCTGAATGAACCGCTCTGGAATTGGATTTTTACACCGGGTGTCTACGTGCTCGATCACAAGTTCACTGACCTGAAAGATCACAAGCTGCGCACCATTCCCTTAAGAGAAACGCTCAATTACATGAAGAATGTATATGAGGATTGGGCAGCGGCTGGACCGGGCATTCCTCCCGATTTTGATACAGTGACTGGACCAAAATTGCGCCGTGTGATCAATGATCTGGATCAACTAAGTCGGGATAGAATTGGAGAAAAGGTTGAGGGTAAGCTCAAAGATGCCAAGGTTCTTCCTCTTGGTCTGTCTACCCAGGAAAACTTTTACCAGGCGCATAAGTTCTACAATCGCTACCACAACCCCGATCCAGACTTCAAGTATCCCCGCCCGGAGACACACACCTTTGACTTCCATGAGGCGGTTACCATGCTGGCGGACCACCCCATCCTGATGAGGGCGTTGGGGTTGGTGTTGGACTTTACTTTGCCGATACCCCCTGGTCCCACAGGCGAAATTTGGGTAGAGGCTGTATGGTCACCCACAATCAAGACACTCGCAACACCTAAGATGATCACCCACTATTGGCAGGAAAACGATCAGTTCTTGCCTAACTGGAAAAACTCCAGCGATCTGTCAGAGGGTTTCCTGAATCTGACTGCCGTCAGGGACATCTTCCAACCATCAGAAAAATCCGATTACAACCTTGTCCAGGTCGACCCGGATGGCTCATTGCTCAAGTTGATGGATTTCAGCTATGGGATGAAAGGCTATGTGGACAAAAAGTTTCCCGTTGGAATGGATCGGGAAATCACCTTGCCTGCCTTGCGTTCTGGTGGGTTGGGTCTTGTACGGCGAGGACGTGCCCTGCAGATCCATGAGAAATTAAAAGATGCCGCAACCAAGAATAAAGGTTTGACCAAGCCACCACCTGCACCAGATGAACATTTTTGGGCTGAAGATCTGCTCAGAGGTTATCGCGTGGACGTCAAAAACAAGAAAGACCCGGACAATCCTCGCTCCCTTTGTTGGCGGCAAGGTCACTATATTTTCCATAAGGCCGGAGAATCACTCGATTTGAAGCCGGAGGAAGGCTATATCAAGAGCAGCTCTGCCACTTCTCAACCTGACGATCCCGACCCAGATGGGCAGCTCTACTTACACGAATCACTCTTCCGTTGGAATGGCTGGAGCTTGTGTGTGGAAAGACCCAATCAGGTTATCAGTCCTGCCAACATTCCTGAAACTGACCCTGGTACAGGCAGATATGAAAATGTCATGCGACCCCACAGCCTTCCCCAGGGTGTATAGACTGGACAGAAGGGTAACACTCGTTCGGAGACATAGGTAACACTTTT
>CAYPBU010000021.1:0-29884 GCA_964409045.1 uncultured Anaerolineaceae bacterium
CTACCCTTTTTTAGAATATAATACAACGTTGATAAGTACCTGGATCCCCCAGGCTTTTGATGATTAGATGATGGAGAATAAATGACCAACGATGATATTTTTAAAGTATCCTGGCACGCGCTGGAACCAAATGAGGTGTTGGATAATCTCGACGTCCCCCTCGAAACTGGGCTTAGCGAGAAAGAAGCTGCTGAACGGCTTGAAGAATATGGGCACAATGAGCTCGTCGAAAAAGCAGGACGAACGATTTGGCAAAAACTCTGGGAACAGATTAATAGCTTTGTTATCTGGCTGCTAATCGGCGCGGCTGTGATTTCGGCAATCCTGGGAGACTGGGTGGAAGCCGGAGCCATCATGCTCATCGTTGTCCTCAACGCCATCATGGGCGTCGTGCAGGAATCCCGCGCTGAAGCCTCCCTCGCCGCCCTCAAAAAGATGGCAGCCCCCGAAGCCCAGGTGTTGCGCGATGGTCACCGCCTTTTGATTCCCGCGCGCGAACTCGTGCCAGGGGATATCGTCTTCATCGAAGCGGGCAATTTCATCCCTGCCGATTTGCGCCTGATGGAAGCGGTCAACCTCAGCATCGACGAAGCCTCTCTAACCGGAGAGTCCGTGCCAGCCAAAAAGGATGCCGAATCCAACCTGCAGGCAGACATTCCCCTGGGAGACCGCGAAAATACTACCTTCATGGGCACCACTGTCAGCTACGGACGCGGCAAGGGTGTGGTCATTGCCACGGGTATGCATACGCAGCTTGGCTTAATCGCCACCATGCTCCAGTCGGTTGAGGAAGAACAAACCCCTCTGCAAAAGCGCCTTGACCAGCTCGGCAAAACCCTTGGCATCGCCGCCATGATCGTTTGTGGTCTGGTTTTCGTGATCGGTGTTATCCGGCTGATCGCCGCCCCTGGCGATCTGGACTTGGGCACCAAGGCTTTTTGGGACGAAATCGTGGCGCTGTTCATGGTGGCTGTTTCCCTGGCAATCGCAGCCGTGCCCGAAGGGCTACCCGCTGTGGTGACCATCAGCCTGGCTGGCGGCATGCGCGAGATGGTCAACCGCCACGCGCTGATTCGCAAACTGGCGTCCGTTGAAACCCTCGGATCGGTAACCACGATCTGCACAGACAAAACCGGCACCCTCACCCAAAATCAGATGACCGTCACCAAACTCTGGGTGGATGGTCAGTTCGTTGAAATCAGCGGTACTGGGTACGAACCGGTTGGCGACTTTTTTGTCAATGGAGAAAAAATCACCGACCTCAAACAGTTCCCCGCTGCCCGCACCACGCTTTGGGTCGGCACGATCAACAACGACGCCCAGCTTGAGCCCACCGGCGAAAGCGAAGGCAAGTCCACCTACCGCATGGTTGGAGACCCAACCGAAGGTTCCATCCTCGTTGCCGCCCTCAAAGCCGGCGCCGCCGCGAACACGGTCAACCAGAATTACCCACGCAAGCAGGAGATTCCTTTCGACTCGGCCCGCAAACGCATGGTCACGATTCACAACATCGTCAACCCTGGTCACGGAGACATTTCTCCGTATGTAACCGATGAAAAGACCAATTGGTACACCATCGCGGTTAAAGGTGCGCCAGATGTCGTGCTGGACCTCTGCAGCTATCGCTCTGGCATGAACAACATCCCTGTGCCCCTCACCGAGGAGCTGCGCCAGGAAATTCTGGCTGCCAATGACGAAATGACCGGAAAAGCCCTGCGCGTTTTGGGCGTTGCTTACCGCCCTGTGCCCGAAATGCCAGACCAGATCACTGCCGAAGCCCTCGAACAGGATTTGATCTTCGTCGGTCTGATCGGTATGATCGACCCCTCGCGCCCCGAGGTTAAACCCGCCCTCAAGGAAGCACAACTCGCGGGCATCCGTTCAGTCATGATCACAGGCGACTACCCCAACACAGCCCGTGCCATCGCCGAAGATATCGGCTTACTGCGCAAAGGTCACCAGGTGCTCACCGGCGCGGATATTGAAGATTCAAGCGATGAAGAAATGCGCGAGATCGTCAGAATAACAGACGTTTATGCCCGCGTAAGTCCTGAACACAAAATGAAGATCGTCGACGCGCTGCGTGAAAACGGCGAAGTGGTCGCCATGACCGGCGACGGCGTCAATGACGCCCCCGCCATCAAGCGGGCTGATATCGGAGTCGCGATGGGCATCACCGGCACCGACGTCGCCAAAGAAACCGCCGATATGGTGCTAACGGACGACAACTACGCCTCGATCGTCTCTGCCGTGGAGCAGGGCCGCATCATCTACAGCAACATCCGCAAATTCGTCTACTACTTAGTCTCCTGCAATATCGCCGAGATCATGACCATCTTTCTGGCGACCGTTTTCGGCTGGAACACTCCCCTGGCGCCTATTCAACTCTTATGGCTGAACCTGGTCACGGATGGCGCACCCGCTTTGGCGCTCGGCACCGAAAAGGGCGACCCGGACATTATGCAGCATCCACCCAGACCTTCTGATGAGCCAATCATCAACAAGTTCATGCTGAAGGGCATCATCGTCCAGACCATCGCGATTACAGCCGCGACCCTTGGCGCCTTCCTTCTTGGTGGCGGCGCGATGAAGGGCGCCCCCGTGGAAGCACGTATTCTCTCGGAAACTTTTGCATTTGTAACTCTCTCGCTTTCTGAGCTCTTCCGCGCGTTTACTGCCCGCTCTGAGTACTTCCCCCTAACCAAGATCGGCATCTTTACAAACAAGAACATGAACGTTGCCGTATTGGTCTCGGTTGTATTGGTACTGATGGTTATCTACGTTCCCTTCCTGCAGAAAGTATTCGATACCACTGCGTTACGCTGGATCGACTGGGCGGAGATCTTGCCGCTTGTGCTCATTCCGTCCATTGCCGCGGAGATTATGAAGTCGATCACCTACAAACAGAACCAGGCTCGCCTGGCAAACCTGGAAGACTAAGTTAAATGTCAGCCGACAGCCCCCTCGAATGAGGGGGCTGTTTTTTGTATTGGTGGAATTTCCGTATTTGCGATAGATTTGATACAATAAATCGTTTTACAACTATCTGACGAAAAAGGTAACTGTAATGGAAAACACTCCCAAAGCTCTCCTCGATCAAACAAAGGCTGCGCGCCAGGCGCGGCGCGCCTGGTATTTTTACGATTTCGGCAACTCTGCTTATGCTGCCGTTATCTTGCTTGCAGTTTTCTCAGCTTATTTCAAGAACGTCGTGGTTGGGGGTGCCGAAGGCACGCGCCTGTGGGGTTTATCGGTTGGGATCGCCGCCATCCTGGTTGCAGTGATCTCACCCATCCTTGGAGCCGTCGCAGATTCTTCCCGCTCCAAAAAACTCTTCCTCTTCATCTTTACTGGAATATCGGTCATTTTCACCGCTTTGCTGTTCTTCGTCGGCAAAGGGGATGTGGTCATGGCGATGGTGTTCTTCGTTATGGCGGAAATCGGCTACCGCGGTGCCCAGGTTTTCTATGATGCCCTGCTTGTAGACGTTTCCACTCCTGAAACCATCGGGTACATCAGCGGTAAAGGTTGGGCAATCGGCATGCTGGGCGGCGTTGCCACCCTGCTTATTGCCGTGGTCCCAATGCAGCTAATCGGTAACAGTTTCATCCCTTACACCTTTCTGATTACCGCTGTCATCTACGCTCTCTCCTCGCTGCCGATGTACTTCCGCGTCCGTGAGACCAGCCCGGTTCTGCCGATCCCCAATGGTGAAACCCTGCTTTCAGTCTCATTCAAACATCTTGGTGAAACCTTCAAGGACATCCGCCACTACAAAGTCTTCCTGCGCTACATGGTTGCATTCCTGATCTACAACGATGGCATCATGATGCTGATGGATTTTGCAGCCATCATTGGCGCCACCCTTTTTGGGCTCGGGCAGGTGCAGTTAATCATTTTTGTCATCATCATCCACATTACTGGCGCGGCAGGAGCCCTCATTTTTGGCAAGCTTTCGGATAATAAATCCAGCAAACGGGCTATCCTCATTTCATTAATCATCCTGATTTCGTCGGTGACAGCCCTCTTCTTCGTGAAATCTAACCTTGGTTTCTTCATCATTGGCGCCTTCGCAGGCTTCTCCCTTTCCGGCGCCCAGGCAGTCAGCCGCACAATGGTCAGCCAACTGGCACCAGCAGGCAAAACCACCGAGTTTTACGGCTTTTTATCCGTGGCAGGACGAACATCAACCTTTATTGGTCCGCTGGTCTTCGGCACCCTTTCGTACCGCATGCACAATTACTATATCAACCAGGGTCTGGCTGAACTGGCTGCTGAAAAAGCCGGGCAGTACTGGGGAATTGGGTCTATAATTGCATTCTTGCTGATCGGTTATGTAATTCTACTTAGTGTCAGGGAAGTCACCGCGTCGAAACCGATGACTTACAGCAAAGACCATAAGTTGAACTAAGGAGTTCGCATGAAAGTCTTGATTTCCGGGGGAGCAGGTTACATCGGCAGTACGATCGCTTCAGCGTTGCTCGACAGTGGGCATACACCTGTTTTACTGGACTCACTGGTGACTGGTCGCAAGGAGTTTACCAAAGATCGCATTTTCTATGAAGCCGACATCGCTGACCGGGCGATGGTTCGTAAAATCTTCAGCGACCATCCGGAAATTGATGCGACTATCCATTGCGCTGCTTTGATTGTGGTTCCTGAATCGGTATCCAAACCCTACGAGTATTACAAAGAGAACGTCGTCAAATCGATGGAGTTCTTTAAACTCCTGGCTGAATTGGGTCGGAAGCGAGTCGTCTTCAGTTCTTCAGCCGCAGTCTATGACGTCGTTCCGGGGTTCATGGTCACGGAGGAATCGCCTCTGCGCCCGCTCAGCCCTTACTCCCGCACCAAGTACATGATGGAAATGGTGCTCAAAGATTTTTGCGTTGCGTATGGGCTGAACGCGATTGCCCTGCGTTACTTTAACCCCATCGGAGCAGATCCAAAAATGCGCACGGGGCTACACATCCGCTACCCCAGCCATCTGATCGGCAAATTGGTGGAAGTCGCACTCGGACGCGAACCTGTCTTCAACCTGACAGGGATCGATTGGCCTACCCGCGACGGTTCTGGCATCCGCGATTATATCCACGTCTGGGATCTTGCCCAGGCACACCTCCGGGCAGTGGAGCGTTTTGACAGCGTGATCGAGCACGGTCGTGAGGAAGACGCGCCTTACACTGTCATCAACCTTGGCACTGGTCAGGGCGTGACGGTTAAGGAATTCGTGGTGGCATTCGAGGATGTTTATGGGCAGAAGTTGCCAGTTTCTCTGCAACCTCCCCGCCCAGGCGACGTGGCTGGTTCTTACGCCAACGCCGACAAAGCTGCCAGGCTGCTCGGATGGAAAGCGGAGCTCCCCATTGAGCAGGGCATTGCTGACGCCCTCAAGTGGGGCAAGGTCCGCGACACCATCATTCACTACTAAACTGTTGACCGGAGTGCACCTCCGGTCTTTTTTTCTGGATTCCCGTATAATAAAGGGGTCGGAAGGAGCCACAATGAGTCTGTTAAATCGCATTTTTGGAGAGCCTGAAATCCGGGCTCTTAACCCACAAAATAAGGCTGAAGTCAAAAAAATGATTGGCGAATTGGTCAAGATTGGACGCATGGATGACTTTCTCTCGGTTACTCCCGGGGGTCCATTTGACATCCAATGCCACCACAGGGATGCCAAACAGATTGGCAGAAGGCTGAACGAGATCGGTGGAATTCCGCTGATGATGGCTGTGCGTCAAACGATTAAGGGCAAACTCAAGGACGTCCTTGCTGAGCATCTCGACCATTGCTGGAAAGGCGTGGGAGACTGGCAGGCATAATCCGCTGCCGGGAGACAAGCCACTCAACAGCGCTTTGAGCTGACATGCAGACCAGCAGACAGGCTCAATGTTATAATTTTCTTAAACTACATCCAGGAAAGAGGTAATCATGAGTTGTTGCAGCAAACGGGAAGTTGTCACCTGCCCAAATGCCCCCAAGGCGATCGGACCGTATTCGGTGGCTATCACAACTGGCTGCCTGGTTTTCGTCAGCGGTCAGCTCGGAATTGACCCTGTTACCGGTACAATCGTGGATGGCGGCATCCAAGCCCAAACACGTACTGCGCTCACCAATCTAAAATCTGTCCTTGAGAGTGCCAGTTCAGGTCTTGAGCAGGTGGTTAAGACCACTGTTTTTCTAACCGATATGGCTCAATTTGCCGAAATGAATGCCGTTTATGCTGAGTTTTTTACCGCCGATTTCCCAGCCCGCTCAGCCATCCAGGTGGCTGCCCTGCCAAAGGGAGGGGTCGTTGAAGTCGAGGCAATCGCGGTTCTGCCGCATCAGCATGAAGGCAAGTGCGACTGCCAGTAAATAGAACAAGGTGCTCCTGAGGACTATGCCCCCAAGCGTTTCTGTGATCATTCCCTGCCGGAATGAAGAAAAAACCATCCACCTCGTTTTGGATGCGCTTTATGATCAAACCTATCCCCGCAAACTTCTGCAGGTTGTCATCGCGGACGGATTCTCGGAAGATTGCACACGCGAAAAAATCGCAAACTTCAAGGCCACCCACCCTGATCTTGACCTGCTGGTGGTGGACAACCCAAAGCGCATCATTCCAGCCGGGTTGAATGCCGCTATTGGCGCATCGAATGGTGAGATTATCGTGCGCATGGACGCCCACTCCATCCCAAACCCAAATTACGTTGCTTTATGCGTCGATGCGCTTGAAAAGGATATTGCCCAAAACGTCGGTGGAGTGTGGGATATTCAACCCAGAAGCAAGTCATGGATTGCGCGTGCTATTGCCGCGGCAGCAGGCAATCCACTGGCAGTGGGGGATGCCCAATATCGTTTTACAGACAAAGCCGCCTACGTGGACACAGTCCCTTACGGCTCTTACAAGCGCGAACTGTTTGATCAGGTCGGGCTTTTCGACGAGACCTTGTTGGCAAACGAAGATTATGAGCTCAACGCCCGCATCCTGCAATCAGGTGGAAAAATCTGGCTCGATCCCCAGATCCGCTGCACCTACTACGCGCGTTCCAACCTGAGTGCGCTTGCAAGGCAGTATTTTGGTTATGGCTACTGGAAGGTCCAGATGCTGAAACGTTACCCGGAGACCTTGCGCTGGCGCCAGGCTCTGCCACCCGCCTTCATCCTGGGGTTGTTGCTAACGCTCATCGTTGGGGTATTCTGGAAGCCTTCCCTGGCTGTATTTGGCGCTGTGCTGAGTCTGTACCTTCTGATCCTGCTCGGCGTGGGCATTCACATGGCTATCAAGAAAAGCGATATACTCATGGTGATTAGCGTACCACTCGCGATCATTACAATGCATTTTTCCTGGGGCGCTGGCTTTATAGCCGGCGCGTTTGGTGCTAAAAAGAAGATATGACCAAGAAAACGACTGGAACCCACACCACCAAAATTCGATTAACGCCCAAAGAGCAGCGTTTTATCTTAGTGTTGGGTGATTTTATTGCTGCAACGATCGCCCTTCTGATTGCGCTCTATGTTTGGGCATCTGGCGACAGTTGGTATCGGTTTTCGATGGAATTCCTGAGGTATCGAGCGCCTGCCTGGTTCTATCTATTGCCCATTATTTGGCTGATCCTTTTAGTAGACACCTATGACGCTCGCAAATCAGCCAATCTGCGCCAGACTCTGCGGGGAATTGGCTTGGTTTTCCTTGCTTCCGTTATTGTCTACCTGGTAATCTACTTTGCCGTTGAACCCAATTCGCTGCCACGCCTGGGCGTTGCGGTTTTTACCGTTGCCGCCACGCTGTTGACACTCCTCTGGCGTTTGATTTATGTCCGATCTTTTGCCTCTGTCTCGAGGCAACAACGCGTCCTGATCGTCGGCGCGGGGAATGCCGGCACAGCTTTGGTTGAGGTTATCTCTGAGCTCGATCCACCTCCTTTTAACCTGGTTGGATTGATCGATGACGACCCCGCAAAACTTGGCTCTGGCATCCAGGGGTCGCCGATCCTTGGCAATCATGAAAGCATGTCTGAGATCATCACCAACCAGGGTATCACCGACCTCATTCTTGCAATATCGAATGAAATGAATCACGGTATGTTTCAAAACATCCTGACCGCCCAGGAAAACGGTGTAAACCTGACCACCATGACGGATACCTACGAGAACCTCTCGGGACGCGTGCCAATCAACCTGCTGGAATCGGACTGGGTCATTCGCGCCTTCCTCGACCGCGCGCCCACCAGTGGTTTTTACCGCATTGCCAAGCGCTTGCTGGACCTGCTGCTCGGTCTGATTGGTCTAATTGCCCTGGCCCTCCTTTTCCCTCTGCTTGCCCTTGTGATCCTCCTCGACTCTGGTCGACCTATCATTTTCGTGCAAAAGCGGCTGGGAAGAGGTGGAAAGCCTTACTCGATCTACAAATTCCGCACTATGAAATTGCGCGCGGATATGGAAAAGGAAGCGCTCGTCACATCGACAAACGATCCTCGCATCACTCGCATTGGTAAGTTTTTGCGAAAATCTCATTTAGATGAACTACCCCAAACCATCAATGTTATAAGTGGGGAGATGAGCTTCGTCGGACCTCGTTCTGAGCGTGATGAGTTGGTGCGGGTTTTCCAGAAGGAAATCCCCTTTTACCGTGCGCGCATGCTGGTAAAGCCGGGCATTACTGGATGGGCTCAGATTCACCAGGCATATGCCGAAACCATCGAAGAGACCGCCACCAAGCTGCAATACGATCTGTACTACATCGAGCACGCATCCATCTGGATGGATCTCAATATTCTGTTGCGCACCGTTGGCTCCGTTGTGGGGTTCAAAGGGCGCTAGTTCATGAACGATACCAACCACCCAGCTTCCTTTACTCCCCATCTGCTTCAGAGCCCCCTCTGGGGGCAATTTAAGGCCGAGTTTGGCTGGGAACCTAAAACCTTCAGCAGCCCAACCGCCCATGCGCAAGTGCTCTTCCGAAAATTGCCCCTTGGCTTGAGCCTTGCTTACCTGCCAAAAGGACCCTCTGGTCAAGACTGGGCATCCCTTTGGCCCCAAATTGATGTTGCCTGCAAGCGACGGCGAGCTGTCTTCTTGCAAGTAGAGCCTGACGTGCCAGAAAGCGATCTCACCCCGGAACTGTTGAATCAAATACCGGATTTCCTGGCTGAGCCTCACACCATCCAACCCCGCAATACCATCCTGGTTGACCTAAATGCGGATGAAGAGGAACTGCTGGCGCGCATGAAACAGAAAACCCGTTATAACATTCGCCTGGCAGAAAAAAAAGGCGTAGTGGTCAGAGAAACGAACGACATTCCCGGGTTTTACCTGTTGATGCAGACCACAGGTGCGCGTGATGGTTTTGCTGTGCATGACATTTCCTATTACCAAAAAGCTTTTGACATCTTCTCGCCCCAAGGCGATTGTGTCTTGCTGGGCGCGTATCACGAAGACCAACCGCTGGCGTATCTGATGCTTTTTCTCTTAGGCGAACGTTCCTGGTATTTTTACGGCGCGTCTGATGACACCAGCCGCAACCTGATGCCCACCTATCTGCTCCAATGGGAAGCTATGCGTTGGTCTAAAGCCCATGGTGCGACCATTTACGACCTGTGGGGAATCCCGGATGCCAGCGAGGAAGCGCTCGAAGAACAGTTCATGCAGCGCAGTGAAGGGCTTTGGGGGGTCTATCGCTTCAAACGCGGCTTTGGCGGAAAGGTGGTGCGCTCGGCGCCGGCTTTTGTTCGCGTCTACAAGCCACTTTTGTTCCGCGCCTACCAAAAAATCCGTGCCGGAAGAATGGCGGACTGAGCATGATCAGGCTGGAAGAAGGCCGCATTCCGGAATGGAACCAACTCCTGCTGCAGTTCCCTGACGCACATATTTTGCAGACGTCGCAATGGGCAGAAGCCAAGAAACAGAACAGCTGGACTCCCTTGTATTTCCGCGGAGGCGGCGATTCGGATTCCCCTGAAGGTCTCGCGCTGATCTTGCGCCGGCAAGTATCCTTGGCAGGTTTGAAATTCTGCGTGCTCTATGCACCAAAAGGACCCGTTCTGCGCTGGGATGATCCATCTTCAGTTTCGCAAATGCTCGACGGACTTCAGGACATATGCCGCAGAGAGAAAGCAATTTTCATCAAAATCGATCCAGATGTGCTGCTTGGCACGGGCGTCCCGGGCACGGAAGAAGAAGTTCCCTCTGCACAAGGACTCGCTCTGCAGGCAGAATTGAAACGGCGAGGCTGGCAGTACTCACAGGATCAAATTCAGTTTCGCAATTCTGTTTTACTGGATCTCACTAAAAGCGAAGCAGAGCTGTTGGCTTTGATGAAGCAAAAAACACGCTACAACATCCGCCTGGCTGCCCGCAAGGGTGTTGGGGTAAGGCAGGGAGAGATCAGCGAGCTGCCAATGCTTTACAAAATGTACGCGGAAACGGCAGTGCGGGATGGATTTGTGATCCGCCATGAGGATTACTACCTTAAGACCTGGCGTGGTTTCATCGAAGCAGACATGGCGAAGATTCTGATTGCAGAGGTTGAGAACCAGCCAGTTGCAGCGCTAATCCTGTTCCATTTCAATGGTACCGCGCGCTATATGTTCGGCATGTCCACAGAGAGCTCGCGCGACCTGATGCCCAATTACCTGCTCCAGTGGGAGGCAATGCGCCTGGCAAAACAGCTTGGCTGCCATACCTACGACATGTGGGGTGCGCCTGAGGTTTTTGACAAAAGTAACTCGATGTGGGGCGTTTTCCGTTTCAAGGAAGGCTTTAACGGAACCGTGACTCGCACTCTGGGCGCCTGGGATTACACCCCCCAACCCTGGTTGTACCGCCGCTATACCGAAACCCTGCCTAAACTGCTCAACTTGCTGCGCCGGCGTGGGTTGAAAGCCAATAAGAAGAGCCTCCATGATTGAGCATGTTCAGCTTGCCCAGTTACCAACCCCGATCGAAGCGCTGCCCCACCTCTCAATAATATTTGGCGGTCCACAGCTTTTTATCAAACGCGACGACCTGACCGGGCTCGGCTTTGGCGGAAATAAGACCCGCAAATTGGAATACCTCGCAGGCGATGCACTGGCAAAAGGCTGCAAGACCCTCATCAGCACCGGCGCTGTTCAATCCAACCACTGCCGCCAGGTTGCGGCAGCCGCGGCCAGACTCGGGATGGGTTGTATCCTGGTGCTGGCGGGTGAAGAGCCCGAAGAACCACAGGGCAACTTGTACCTGGATCTTCTCAGCGGCGCAGAAGTAATCTTCGTGCCAAAAGATCAGCGTGACCAGAAGTTGGCGGAGATTTCAAGGCAGGCAGAGGAAGCAAATCGCCAGCCTTACCTCATTCCCTACGGCGGCTCCAATGCGATCGGTGCCATGGGCTACTGCTTCGCGATGCGTGAATTGCTCGAACAAGGTTTGAATCCGGATTGGATCGTCTTCGCGACATCCTCCGGCGGGACCCAGGCAGGGATGCTGCTGGGCGCGCGTGAAACGGGCAGCCGCGCGAAGATCCTGGGTATTAGCGTGGATAAACCCGCCCGGGAATTCAGCGAAACCATTGCTGAGATTGCCAATTCTGGCGCAGCTTTACTTCAGCTTAAAGCCCGCTTCACCCCTAAAGAGATTCTCGTGAACGACAACTATTGCTCGTCTGGATATGGCGTTTTAACCCCCGCCGAAAAGAAAGCCATCCAGCTGTTTGCCCGCCATGAAGCCATCCTGCTTGACCCCGTCTACACAGGTCGGGCTGCTGCTGGACTGATTGACCTTATCCACCAAGGATTCTTCAGGCCTGACGAGAAAGTTCTCTTCTGGCACACTGGCGGCACTCCCGCCCTCTTCGCAGAACCGTACAGGCGGGAATTAGCTAACCCATAAACCCACGCAGCCACATTTCCAATATTTTCAAGGATTAACGGGTTTCCAACTCCTGTAGATTGGCGCGTACCAGATCCTGTATCAGCTCTTCGTCCAGCGTCATTGAGTAGGGAATCTGGATGGCGCCTTTGCTGGTTTTGTAGCCCGCAAGTCTGGCTGTGAAATGCTCGATGGCTGCTGGCGTTGGATAAATTCCCAGGTGATTCTTTTGAGCTGCAAAGTGGAAAACAGCCTTGCCGTTTTTCTTGAAGGTTGGCATTTGGTAGCTGAGGGTTTGCGTCAGCTCCGGATCGACCTCAAGCACAAGTTGCTTCACGCGGCGAAGCAGAGGCTGTACTTCCTGGGGTGCGTTATTGATATAGGCTTCAATGAGGTCTTCCATCCTGGCTCCTTTTCCGTGAATACTTTGGAATGGCTATCTCAACTTTAGAATATTATCCCAAATTCAGGCAGCGGCAACTCGTAAAGGTTTTGCAAGCTATCAATCCCTGCTATAATCCAAAAAATGAACGCAGACATCCGCTCCACGATATTTGTCATCAGCATTATGGCAGCGATTGCAGCCATATGGTTGGCTTTTCGTGCTCGCAGCGCTTTTCGCACGGGTAAAAAACTGCCGTTCTTCTTCAAGAAACGCCAACAGTATGAGCTTGGCGCTCGCCTTTTGCTCGCGGTAGTACTGCTGCTCGGTTTTGCTTATGCCAATTTACGTTGGGGTGAAGGCTTTGCCTACCGCTACTTTCCGCCTACCCTTACCCCCTCACTAACGCCCACCATTACGCTCACCCCCACTATCACGCTCACCCCCACCATTACGCTCACTCCCACGCTTACCAGTACGCCTTCTGTAACTGGTACGCCCTTTATCCCGGAGCAGATCGCAACCGCATTCGAGTCAATTGTCACCCCAAAATCCGATTTCGTCTTCAGCCTGATCCAGTTTTCAACAGAAGTTGATGATGATCTGCAAGCCATTAAACCCGCCATCGAATTTGATAACCCGCTGAAGACTATCTATGGCTCTTACAGTTACAACATGATGGATCCTGGCGTGCAATGGACAGAGATCTGGGTACGGGATGGAGTGATGGTGCACTATAACAGTGGCAAGTGGCAGGGCGGCAGCGGAGGCTATGGCGCAGCTTTGCTCGAACTTCCGCCTGATGAATGGCTGCCGGGAAGTTATCAACTTCAGTTCTTCATTGGGGAAGAATGGATCACAAGTGGTCATTTTCGCGTCCTGGGCAATCCCCCCACCAGCACTCCTACCATTACGCTAACCCCATCACGTACGCCGACCTTTACGCCCAGCCCGACCGCTACGCCAACGCCTACCAGGACGCCGGTGCCGTCCGCCACCCCCTCACCAACCTCCACTCCACGCCCCAGTACTACCCCGTAGACCTTCGCTTAGATTTCTTGCACAAAACGCTGCAGGCTGCTCTTTGGGCGCATGCATCCCGCCACTTGGGCAGCCACTTTGGCATTGTTCAGCAAGAGGGCAATGTTGGTTGCCATGCTGCGCCCTTCAGACAGAGCTTTCACCCTGGCGAGCAAATACGGCGTGGTAGCGTTGCCATGGATACCATCCAATTCTGCCTGGCGCAGAGCCTCTTCGACCCACAACTCAACTTCTTCAGCAGGGATGGCTGTTTCTGCTGGCGGAGGTACAACCAGCAAAATACCTGAATTCAAGCCCAAGCCCCAATGTTTTTCAGCGATTCGCGCCACATCTTCGGCAGAGTCGGCTTTCAGGTTAAGTTTCATACCACTGGATGTAGAATAGAAAGCCGGGAAATCACTGGTCTGATAGCCGATCACAGGCACGCCTTGCGTCTCCAGGTACTCCATCGTCGCTGGCAGGTCCAGGATCGCCTTTGCGCCGGCGCAAACCACCAGCACCGGGCAGCGTGAAAGCTGCATCAGGTCGGCAGAAACGTCAAAAGGCGCGTTACGGTGTACCCCCCCAATTCCTCCGGTCGCAAAGACTTTGATTCCCATCTTATCTGACGCAAACATGGTAGCCGCCACGGTGGTGCCACCGGTCAGACGCTTCTGCAGCGCGTAACCAAAATCGCGCAGGCTGACCTTGTGTGCGTTTTCCGCTCCTGCCAGGCCTGCGAGTTCCTCGCTGCTGAGCCCAACTTTGATCAAGCCATCCATCAACGCAATCGTGGCTGGTGTGGCACCTTGCGAGCGTACGGTCGCTTCCATATCCTGCGCCAGTTGTAAGTTGATCGGATGAGGTAAGCCATGAGTGATCACGGTAGATTCGAGTGCCACTATTGGCAGACCGAGACTCAGGGCTTGTTGAACATCTTGTTTGATACTGAAGTTTTTTTCTTCCATGATCTAATCCATTCTCTGATTTGGGCTTAATTCTACATGCTAAATCCCCGAAGCTGCCATTGAAACACAAGGTACAATTAGAAAATGACTGTAACCAAGCACACACCCCCCAAAAAACGCTGGATCATCGCACCCCTCATCCCAAACGACGTCAAACACACTCTTAGAGACTTTCCGCCATTCTTACGGCAACTGCTCTTTAACCGTGGGATCACGACGGCTGACGTTGCCAAGGCCTACCTGGGCACCGAAGCGCCCACCTCGACCGATCCTTTTCTGATGCTCGGAATGCGCGAGGCGGTTACTGTCATCGAAGAAGCACTGCAGGCAAATGAGAAGATCACCATTTATGGCGATTACGACACCGACGGTGTCACTTCCTCTTCACTGTTGTTTGAATTCTTCAGCCAGCTGGGTCACGAGCCTCGGGTCTACATTCCCAACCGGTTTGATGAGGGTTACGGGCTCAACCTGGATGCCATCGAAATGCTGGCAGTTGAAGGCACGCAGCTCCTCCTCACCGTAGATTGCGGCATCCGCTCATTGCAAGAAGTGCAACGGGCTAAAGAACTGGGCATGCGCGTGATCGTTACAGACCATCACCAACCCGGTGATCAATTGCCGCAGGCTGATGCGGTCATCAATCCCCATCAACCAGCCGACCCTTACCCCTACAAAGAACTAGCTGGGGTTGGGCTCGCATTTAAGCTGGCTGAAGCATGGCTCCATACCCACCTTGATCCTGCCATCGACCTCAACCAGTGGCTCGACCTGGTCGCCATTGGTACTGTGGTGGATGTTGCTCCGCTGACCGGCGAAAACCGCTCCCTGGTCAAACGCGGTCTTGCGTTGATGCGCCAACCGCAACGGCAAGGCTTATTCTCACTGGCGCAGGTTGCTTCCATCAATCCCGCTAAATTTAACGCTGGGCATCTTGGTTTCGCCATTGGACCGCGCCTGAATGCCGCTGGTCGTATGGAGAGCGCCCTGGATGCCTTCCGTTTGCTCACCAGCCAGGATGTTTTTGAGGCTGGCTGGCTGGCGCAGCAGCTCGACTCGCTCAATTCGAACCGCAAAGAGATCACCAACCAGATCATAGAATCAACTATGGCAATCATCGCGGCACAGGACCCTGACATACCCATTCTGTTTTCCGCCTCACCTGATTACAACGCGGGCGTGGTGGGTTTGGCTGCCGGCCGGCTGACCGAGGCATACTACAAACCCGCCATCATCGGTTCGGTTGAGGGCGACCTCATTAAAGCTTCCTGCCGCTCCATCCCTGAATTTGACATCAACCATGCCCTGGACCAGTGTTCCGACCTGTTGGTGAGGTACGGCGGTCACCCGATGGCTGCCGGGCTCACGGTTCGTGCCGAAAACGCCCAGGCGTTCCAGGCGCGGCTCATCGAAATTGCCAGCGATACTTTTAAAGGGATTGACCTGACCCCTGTTCTTCACATTGACTATGATATCGCTCTCGAAAAACTACAGCCTGAGCATTTCCCGGGCATCCTCGAAGCTGTTGAACAATTGGAACCAACTGGCGCTTCGAACCCGAGCGTGCTATTTTGCAGCCGTAACTGCCGCGTCTTACGTGCCAATGCGGTTGGTAAAGGTGAGCACCTCAAGCTGGTGCTTCGCGCGGGTAACAACCAACTGGATGCTATCGCTTTTCGCCAGGGTGGCCTACTTGAAAACCTGCCTGATTTTGTGGATATTGCCTATACCTTTGAGATTAATGAGTTCAACGGGCGCAGTACGATGCAGCTGAACGTACGCGACATACAGCCTGCCGCGTCTTAGTTTGGCTTGTTACCTGGCTCAATTACAAATCGTTTTTTGCTTGTCTCGAGCCGACCGTCTCTAAAGGTAACATCCGCCCGGGTGTAGATACGGAAAATCTCGCCTGCTGTCTTTGCCTTTTCCACCAGAGATTGCAAACCTTGGATTCCTTCTGCCACCTGGTTACCTTCTTCCACGCCAAAACGATAGGTGAAGAAAGCTGGGGTGGTCTTTAGGTAATCCTGCACTGCTGACAAGGCAGTCTGCATCTCAACCGCCTTGATGCTTCCAGGCTGCTCATACAACGCCCCCACTGGTAGGTGCAGATTTAATCTAAGACTTTCCAACAACACTGGAGCGTGCAAAAAGTGCGCAAATGCCGATCCTCCGGGGAGGTCCTGGACTTGCTCATTCCCAATTTCCAGTGAGAGGGTATAACGCGAATCGACTGGAATGAGGTCTCTTTCTTCTTCGGTAATGAGTTGATAAACCTCGTCCATTACCAGGCGCGAATAGCTTATCAACTGATCCTTATCAGCAGCGCCGGTTGAAGGGCTCAGAGCTGGAATGACCTTGCCCACTCTCATCAGAAGCCTCGGGCGTTTCAGCTGCAATACCCGCTCGTAGGACCCCTGCAACCCACTGAAACCAATTGGCACAACAGGTGCGCCGGTCCGTTGACTGAGCAGCGCCACGCCAATCTGGGGGGTCATTTTGCCTGGTGACCAGGTGCCCCCTTCGGGGAAAATCCCAATCACACCACCCTGTTTGAGCACATCCATCGCCTCGTACAAACCCTTGCGATCCAAGCTGCCCCGATTTAACCGAATAAAACCATAATATGAGACCACGCCATCGATAATCCCCTCGAAGGTCATATCGCCCGCCCCAATTGGTTCCACCAATCGCTTGGGGTAGACGTTGATCAGTATCGGCTCAATGTACCCGGCATGATTACCTGCCAGGATGATTGGACCTTCACTGGGGATGTTTTCAATTCCTTCAACTCTTGTGCGGGTTAATAGCTTCAGCAAGCCGCGCGCCACTACGCCCATTAATTTACGTCTGAACTGTAAACGCGGGTAAGGGATGCTATATTGGGGTTCGGAATGGCTCATAGGAACTCCTTTTAAATAAAAAGTGCCCCCACAGGAATTCGAATCCTGGTTTTGGCCTTGAGAGGGCCGCGTCCTGGGCCACTAGACGATGGGGGCGTCAAGGAAGAAATAATATCATGCAAAATCCGGGGCGTCAATGCATTGTTCAACGCTTTTTACACCAGCACTTAGGGGCGAAGCATTTCGAAATTGATGTGATCCGATTCACAAGTTATTCGTGAAAAATGCTTCGCCCCTACTGATAATCACAACAATGGAAATGGGAACTGCAGACTGCCACTATGCTTCCTCTACCCCCATTTGCATCTCGCCAACATTTCCCTATAATTAGATCGAGGAGACTAATATGAACTATCGAAATTTGGGAAAATCTGGATTAAAAGTATCTGAACTTTCGTTCGGTTCCTGGGTAACGTACGCAAACCAGGTGGATGTTGAGCTTGCCAAGAAGCTGATGAGCGCCGCCTGGGATCGTGGCGTCAACTTCTTCGACAATGCAGAAGGGTACGCCCACGGCGAGTCTGAGCGTGTGATGGGCAAGGCGCTCAAAGAACTCGGTTGGGCTCGTGAGCAATATGTGGTCTCCACCAAAATTTTCTGGGGAGGGAAAACTCCCAATGAGAATGGATTGTCCTTCAAACACATCGTCGAAGGTGTAAACCGCTCGCTACGCAACTTCCAGCTTGAGCACGTGGATCTTGTTTTCGCGCATCGACCCGACTTTGAAACCCCGGTCAGCGAGACCGTCAGGGCTTTCAACCAAGTCATCAACCAGGGCAAAGCCTTCTATTGGGGCACCTCCGAATGGCCAGCCGACCGCATCCTGGAAGCAGCAAAATTTGCGGAAGATAACTACCTGATCGGTCCGACCATGGAGCAGCCTGAGTACAACCTGCTGCACCGCACCCGCTTTGAAGAAGAATACGCCATCCTGTACAAAAAACTCGGTCTTGGCACCACCACCTGGAGCCCACTCAAGTCAGGCATGCTCAGCGGCAAATACCGCGGCGGGGTCTTCCCCGAAGGCGCGCGCGCCAACCTGCCCGGCTATGATTGGTTGAAGAGGATGTTCAGCGACCCAGCCCGTATGCAGGCTGTTGAGAACCTCGCCATGATCGCTGACGACTTGGGCGTAAGCCTGGCCCAGATGTCTATCGCCTGGCTGCTCAAGAACCCGAACGTCAGCACGGTCATCACAGGTGCCAGCCGCTTGGAGCAGCTCGAGGAAAACTTCAAAGCGCTCGATGTCGTGGACAAGCTCACGGACGATGTTCTTGACCGTATCGACGACGCTCTTGCCAACTATCCGGACGACACTGCTGTCAATTAACCCCTGCAAATATGCAAACAAAGCGGGATCGTTAGAGATCCCGCTTTTTTATTGTCAGATTTTGAACAAAGCGATATGTGCTTTCAATAATTAATCAATGGATCAAGCGCTCTCTTCAGGAGGGTCTTGCTTTGAGATCGCCCTTTGCTGGTCTTCTCTCCAACGCTTGAGCCGCTCAGACACCTCTGCTTCGTAGCCAATTTCAGAGGGGTTATAAAAATGCTTCCCTACCAACTGATCCGGCAGATATTGCTGGGGGACCCAGTGACCAGCAAACGAATGAGGGTAAAGATAACCCTGACCGTGCCCAAAGCCCTTGGCATCACGGCTGGAATCCATCAAATGCACAGGCACCATGCCCGCGCCATTTTGGTTGATCTCTTCCTGGACCGCCCAAAAGGCTCCAACTGAGTTGGATTTCGGTGCGGTCGCCAAATAGATCACCGCCTGGGCGATCGGATACCAACCCTCGGGCATGCCAATATACTCAAAGTTTTGCGCGGCAGCGCTGACTACCACAAGCGCGTTGGGGTCCGCCATGCCGATATCTTCACTGGCGAGAATGATCAAGCGCCTGAGAACGAAACGCGGGTCTTCCCCGGCTAATAGCATTTTGGTCATCCAGTAGAGCGCCGCATCCGGGTCGCTGCCCCTGACCGATTTAATAAATGCTGAAATCGTGTCATAGTGCTGGTCATCAGTCTTATCGTAAAGGATCGCGCGCCGTTGGATGGATTCCTGAGCAACTTCAAGGGTGATATGCGTGAGGCCTGCCTCTGCCGGAGTGGTTTCCACCGCTAACTCCAGCGCGTTGAGCGCGTTACGGGCATCCCCACCAGCAACTTCCGCGAGGTGCATCAATGCGTCTTCGTCCACCTGCACCTGGCGTTTGCCATACCCCACCAATGGGTCCGCCAGAGCCCGCTTGAGGAGCAAAAGAATGTCTTCATGTGAAAGGGGTTTGAGCTCAAAAACCCGCGAGCGGCTAACCAGCGCCTTGATCACGTCGAAATAGGGGTTCTGGGTGGTCGCACCAATCAGCGTGATCAGACCGCTTTCCACATGCGGCAAAAGCGCGTCCTGTTGGGCTTTGTTCCAACGGTGGACCTCGTCGATGAAAAGGATGGTGCGAATGCGATGAAGCCTGCGCCGTTCGGTTGCCGCCTCGATCGCCTTACGAAGATCCCCAACCCCTGCCAACACAGCGCTCATGCTCTCAAAATGTGCCTGGGTGGTGTTGGCAATCACACGCGCGAGCGTTGTCTTGCCGGTGCCAGGAGGACCGTAAAGGATAATCGAACTGAACAGACGGTCAGCCTGGATAGCTCGCCGCAGCAGGCTGCCCTCCCCCAGGATATGCCCTTGCCCGACGATGTCATCCAACGTACGCGGGCGCATGCGCGCCGCCAGCGGCGCTTGTTGCTTCAGTTGCTCTTCAAGGGAATGATCAAACAGGTCCATGTCTATATTCTACCACATTAATTAGAACTTATGTTCTTTTTATAGGCCGCAATAAGAAATAGCATTCCTGCAATAGCCTCTGTGGGTTTTGTTTTTGTGGTTTTAGTATCCCCGATCAGGGTCAACCAGGTTGTACAACCGCTCCCCCTTGATATAGCGGGCGATGTTTGCGGCAAACAACTCCACTAACGTGTCCATGTATTTTCTGCTGAGCCCAGAGACATGGGGAGTAATGACCACATTGGATGCATCCCAAAGCGGGCTATCTGCTGGCAGCGGCTCTTCCTCGAATACGTCCAACACAGCGCCTCCCAGCCTGGCAGACCTGGCAGCTTCAAGCAAGGCGTTTGTATCCACCACTGCTCCGCGCGAAACATTCACCAAAAACGCGCCATGTTTCATCGCCGCGAATTGCTCGGTGGAGATCATTTGATGCGTCTCTGCCGTCAAGGGCGGTGAAACAACCACAAAATCGCATTCCTTCAACATGGCGTTGAGGGCTTCATTTGGATAGAGCCGATGGAAGTAATTCCCCTGCGGGTCTCCCAGACCTTCGGGAACGAAGCCGTCGTCTTCCGGATGCATGACGTCACGCTTGGTTGCCAGCACCTTGGCGCCGTAGGAATACAGAAGCCGGGCGACTTCTCGCCCAATGGAGCCATACCCTACGATCCCCACTGTGCTGCCGCGCAGTTCGATCGGTTCCAGTTTTTCGGCACGATGCTCTTGCCAGATTTTCTGTTGCTGAAAACGGAACATTTCGTGTGCCTTGTGACCAAGCATCAGCAGCGCCATGATCACGTATTCGCCCATCTGGCTCACCATCGTCCCGCTGGCGCTGGTGAGCTGTACCCCACCGCGTTGACGAACGTCCTGTTGAAAGGCATTATCGATACCGGCGGAATAGAACTGGATCCATTTCAAGGATGGAGATTGATCGGGGGTTGGCAGGGGTATGTTGTTGGTCATTAAAATTTCCGCTTCACGCCACAACTCCGCCGGAATTCGTGTCACGTCCTTGCGCCCGTACCAATGCAATTCAATCCGTGGATCGACTGCTTTGATCTTTTCAACCTGCAATTCGCTTAGGGATATCGTGCTCAGGATCTTAATTTTCTTATCTTCTGCCATTTCACCTACTCTCACGTTATTTCAATGGATATCGTAACAAATTTTCGACTCACTCAACCTTCGAAATCCAGGACTGATGCTTGTCCTTGCTCTTTCTCTGGGAAGGTGGATTAATTCCTGCTTTTGACAGGACAGGTCCGCGATCCTTGAACAGCATACCAAGGATAAAGAGCAGCACTCCAATGATCACATAATTCGGGATTGCTTCCCCACTGATCAGGCCGTACGCCAGCCAAAACAGGCTTATGGTACCTGCAATCATCAATAAACGGCTGAGTAGTTTGAGCATGAGATTGTTCCTCGCGTAAAGTTTCCAGGTTGGTCTTCCAACCTGGATCATTTACCATTGGATGCAAGTATCAAGCCCGTTTTACCCTGTTGCGAGACTGTTCGTGCATGTAGAGCGGCAAGTAGTAGTACCCGCCACCGTTCTTTCCAGCTGAACCGGAACCTTTCCAACCGCCAAAGGACTGGAAGCCAGGCCACGCGCCGGTTGTGGTGCCCTGTGGCCGATTAGAGTAGACAGTGCCGGCTTCGATGTGATCAAAGAACCATTCCGTCTCGTCCGGATCGCCCACGAACCCTGCCGTCAGACCATAATCGACGTCATTCGCCAGCCCCATCGCCTGTTTGAGGTCATCCACGGGAGAGACCATCACAATCGGCAAGAACATTTCCTCTTTCCACAAACGATGCTCCAGCGGAACGTCGGCCACCACGGTGGCGGCACAGTAGTAGCCGTTTGCGAGCTCGCCTTCTGTCAATTTTGTGCCGCCGGTCAGAATCGTGCCTGCAGCAGCCAGTTCTGCAACAAAGCTGGCGTAGTCTTCATAAGCCTTTCGGTTGATAACCGGACCGAACCAGTTTTCACGTTGGGTTGGGTCACCGACCTTGATGGCATTGGTATTGGCAACCAGCTTTTCCACAAAGGCGTCATAAACCCCATTTTCGACGAACACACGCGAGGTGGCGGAGCACTTCTGACCCTGCAGACCAAAAGCCGAGCGCGTTACGCCCTCAGCCGCGAGGTCCAGATTGGCATTTTTCGAGACGATCGTCGGGTTTTTGCCGCCCAATTCAAGGATGACCGGGTGCGGATATTTGCGATTGGCAAATTGGCGGTAGATGCCCATGCCAACGTCCAACGAGCCCGTGAAGGTCACACCTGCCACGTCCGCGTTGGCCGTTAAAGCGTTGCCGAGCGTGGAACCGGAACCCGTCACCAGGTTGAGTACGCCGGCGGGGATGCCAGCTTCGTGCGCGCATTCCACCAGCAAAGTAGCCGTCCAACTACAGTCAGAGGCGGGTTTGAGCACAACGGTGTTGCCTGCCACCAGGGCATTACCCACTGGTCCACCAGCCAGAGCTGCCGGGAAGTTGAAGGGAACGATCACCACCCAAACCCCATAAGGCTTGAGGACGGATTCGTTGGTGGAGCTCATCCCTTCCAATGGGTCAGATCCGAGTGGTTTACAGTAACCGCTGTTTTGCTCCATCACATCCGCCGCCCAGCGGATTAAATCCACCGTCTCAGCTACATCTCCGAGGGCTTCCATGCGGTTCTTGCCAACTTCAAGGCTGACCGCGGCGCTGATTTCGTAAATCCGGGTTGAAATGCGATCCGCGAACTTGCGCACCAAGTAAACACGCTCCTCCCAATTCATGGACTTCCAGTTTGGGAATGCTGCCTTAGCCGCAGCGACCGCGTCGTCGGAATCTTTTGCGGTGCCTTTCTGGAAAGTTGCCAGGTGCAAACGGGTGTCGATGGGGGAGTATGCCTGGTGTTTGGCTTCGGCGAAACGTTTTTCACCGTTGATGATCATTGGATGTTCCTGACCAAGCTGTTGCTTTAGCTTTTCAATTGCCAGGTCAAAATTGTCATGCATCTCCTGCGGGGGATTTGACATGGTGCCGTAGGTTAGTTTGAATGCCATGATGTACCTCCTGTGTTTCTTAAGGCCATTGTAACAAATAGAAAATGGGTATGTTTTACAAAGGTTATATCAGCGAGGGCAGCGCGTAGGTCAGGTTGCGCAGTTCAACCTGACGACAAGTGCTCCGTTTCGCGGGCACAGACTATGCTCCCTCGCGATGACGGGGGGGGTAGTCACTGCGAGGAGCCCATAAGGGCGACGCGGCAGTCTGACATTCATATTTTCCAATACCCTTGTTGAGTTTGCCGGTAGGGCCGAAGCATTTTTAACGATTGAGTAGTGAATTGGATTGCATTATTATTATTGTGCTTCGCCCCTACGTCTGAATTCCATGAGCCTGGACGAAGGCAAGGCAGATCGCCACGCTTCGCTCGCGATGACGGGACGAATGGGTTCCAGAAGCGGATCGTCAGGTGCATTTGGGCTTCCCTTGGGGGAAGCTGGCGAGCGAAGCGAGACTGATGAGGAATTTCCCATGCCCCTCATCCGCCCTGCGGGCACCTTCCCCGCGGGGAAGGCTAGGTTCGTGAGGCTTTCCTTGGGGGAAGCTGGCGAGCAAAGCGACACTGATGAGGGATTTCTCATGCCCCTCATCCGCCCTGCGGGCACCTTCCCCTCGGGGAAGGCTAAGTAATCTGCTTCGAGGGCAATCAGTTATTGCTAACCATTGATGCTGTGTTCGCGGATTGGAAGCACGTCAAGACTTCTGCCCCATGATGCGCGCAGTGCTTCCAAGCTCGCGCTACGCACATGTCGTTTCACCCAAACGGTACTGAGTTATATTATTTTGAACTTCTTTACGCTCGCCTGAAGCAAGTCCACTTCGAGGATCTCGCCTTGTAAACTGGGTTTGCCCAGCAGCACCTTGACCGTCTCAGCCGCTTGCCACGAAGCTGTCAGCGATGCTGTGAACGCCAGTGTGCCCACCTGCCGCTCTTCGCCTTGCGTCTCGGCCAAATCGGGATAGAGCAGGTTGAGCAGGTCCTCGCCTGGCTGTATTACGCAAATCCGCCCGAGCCAACCCGCAATCGCGCCATGAACAAGGGGAATTCCAGCAGACTTTGCTGCCTTTTGCAGCAACAACCGGGAAGGAATATTGTCCAGGCAATCGACCGCCACGTCACACTCAGCCAGCAATTCATCAGTATTTTCAGCCGTGAGGTCAGCCTGCACAGTGTCGACATCGACCAACGGGTTGACCGCCATCACGCGCTGTTTTGCCGCCAGGGTCTTGGGTCGACTCAGGTTCATCGTGGAGCTCAGCAGTTGTCGGTTGAGGTTACTTTCCTCAAAAACATCCCCATCCACAACACGCAGATTCCCAACACCAATCCGTGCGAGGCACTCAATTACCGTGCCGCCCAGTCCCCCGCAGCCAACCACGAGAACACGTTTCGCGGAGAGGGTTGCTTGCTCTTCCTCGCTGATGGCGTCGTGATTACGAAGGTAGCGTTCCATCTTGCTCAGCCTCCCGCCATCAAGTGCAGCACCAAGACATCATCCCCATCCTGGATGAGCTGTTTCTCATAGTCCTCTTCAGGCACAAACTCGCCATTGACACGCACGATGATGTGCCTGAAGGTAAACAGCTTTTCATCCAGCAGAGCTCTGACGCTCATGCCAGGTAGCCAGGGGAAATCCTCGGTATTGACATTGATCACAGTTTTGGCTCTATCACTTCCAATAATTCCGGCAGGTCCATGCCGATTGCTTTCAAGCGTTCGGGTGTCGGAATGCCATTGTTCGTCCAGCCCCGTCGGCGGTAGACCGCGTCCATTAGTTGCTTATATTGGTCTTCACGGTAGGCTCGTGTCACCGCAATTTTCTCGTCCAAACTCATGGTTTCCGGGTCAAGGTTTTGGAATTCACGCAACTGCTTGTCATAAAGCTCCTGACGGGAGAGGTACTCCTCGCGGGTGACCGGACCAAGCGAACGATAAGGGGCATAGTCGTCTTTGCGTTCGCCCTTGCCCATGCGCACGCTGAACACGCGCTGGAACTGATAAACCCGTTCAGATTGAACGATCAGTTCTTCCTTATCAATTGTCTTGCCTGTGACAGCATTAAAAAGATCGACGTAATTCTGCACATGCTCAGGCACTTTTGCTGGAGAGTCGGTTTTGTAGTTATCTGCGGGAACAATGTCGTTCCAGGGCAGTTTGCACAGCCCCACCAGGCCAAACCAGGTGCGGAACATGGGGAAGTAATACAGCGCGTTGGCTTTGTCTTCGAAGGTCGGGAGCTGCTTGTTGACCATGTCCATGAAGATCAACCAGGCTTCGTCGTGTTGGGGACCCTTGGTCGCCATGGCAAAGCCGCCTTGCTGGGCAAGGCTTTCCTTGTGGGCGTACTCGGAATACTCCAGCCCCTTTACTTCCATGCCGATATCTTCAAGCAGCACAGGATCGGCACCAAATTCTTCCACAAAGATCTTCTTCAGTTTGCGGATGCCCAAGCCTGCAATCCTGCCAAAGCCTTCCCCGCGCGACATCTGGTGCAGCAACTCGAGCACCGCCTGGCTGTTGCCAAAACGCAGATCCAAGCCACCCATTTGCTCCCTGGTGATCTGCCCACGCTGGTAGCACTCCATGATGAAGGCGGTGCAGGTGCCAAACGAGATCAAATCGATGCCGTAGGTGTCGCAGTAGAAGTTTTCTTCCAGGATCGCCTGCGGGTCAAACACACCCAGGTTGGCGCCCAACCCAGCAGCACACTCGTATTCAGGTCCGTCCACCGTCACACGTTGACCGGCATAAGGTCCGGTTGTCAGCAAAAAGTGGTCCGCGCACTTGGCGCAGGCCATCGTGCAGCCGTACCAGCAGCCGTCGTGCAGCCCCTGGGTGAGCCATTCCTCGATGAACACCTTTGGAGAAATTTTTACCGTTTCCGGGTCGCCGCCTGTTTGGAAGTTGCGCGTGGGCAGCAGGTCGTATTGGCTCATGATCATGACCGTGGTCGCCGTACCGATCTGGCGCATTTTGTTTTGCTTGTTGTCCAGGTCATGCATTTCTTTGTGGTATTTCACCCCCACTTTGTTGATGGTGGAAATGTCGTCAACGTCGTTCAGGTTGGGTTTGACACCCTTGAACTTGACAACCAGGGCTTTAACCTTCTTGTCGTTCATGATCGTTCCCAGTCCACCGCGAGCAGCCTGCTTAAAGCGGCACACCTTGCGGCGCGGGTCATAGAAGGAGAAATTGAGCATGCCCATGTAGACATTCTTGGCAGCACTACCAGTACACACAACCGATATGTTGACCATATCATCTTCATCTTCGGCATACTTTTTGGTGAGCTCTTCTGCCAGCAAGTGGCTATCTTCGGGGTATTCCGCAGCGTCTTCGATCTGAATCCGACCGTTGTTGCCGTCAATGAATATCAGGATTTCCTTATCAGATTTTCCCTGCAATTCGAACGCATCCCAGCCAGAGAACTTGAGCAGGGGTCCGAAATATCCGCCAACATTGCTGTCGATCGGGATATCAGTCAGAGGTGAGATGGAGCAAAGCAGGGTCTTTCCCGTGCCGGAATACTGTGTGATACCCCCCAAGGGACCAACGCTCATCACAATTTCATTTTCAGGTGAGTTCCAGCGTGTTTCGGGAGCGACCGCATGCCACAGGTACCAAAGGTCAAAACCCTTGCCTCCAGTGAATTTCTCTTTCATGAAATCCGTGATCTCTTTTTGTTCGATTCTCAGGTCAGAAAGATTAATATAGAGCGACTTACCCGAATATCCCCGATGAATTTTCGCGGGGGTATAGCTGTAATCTTTGAGGATGGTTCCCATTAATTCTCCTTCACCTGGCTTGCAAGGACCTCAAGCACGCCTTCCGGGCATGCCTTTGTGCAGATATTGCAGGCAATGCACTTGAAGGGAACGTCAAGGTCATCCGCGTAGAACATGACCATATCTGTGCAGAAACCAACGCAACCAAGGCAGCCGACGCACTTCTTCTTATCAATCCGTACGACACCATTACGGTCGCGATAAATGGCATTGGCGGTGCACATGTTGATACATTCGCCGCACTGATTGCACATACGCGCCTTGTAAGTTCGGTTGTTCTCAATTATGCGGATGGATGAGTAGTTGCGATCATCGGTCTTAAAGTAAGCCCGAGAGCAAGCCAATTCACACGCCAGGCAGCCAGTACAAAGCTCCTGCTTGTGGGTGAGTACTTTCATGTAGGTCATCCTTTCTTTGTTTCTGTGGCTAATTGTAAGGAAGGTAAGGGTTTCCGTCAACCGACTCCGCAGAAACAAACTGTTTCTCTCAGGAAGAGTGGCTGATGGTAAAATTAGAAAAGATTCTACGGAGTGATTATGCATAAGAAAATTCGATGGTTTTTTACTCTCACTATGATCCTTGTTGTCGGTGCCTGCACTAAACCGGTTGCGCAAACCCCAACTTTGGAGCCCTCTTCAATACTTCCCCTTCCCACCAACACCCTGGTTCCAACCGCCACGATCACCCTTGCTCCAACCGCAACGGAGACCAGCCTGCCGACCCTGACACAGACGCCTACCATCACCGTCACTCCTTTTCCGGGTTTTAGCGAGCGTTTCAAGTTCTACCAGGCCTGGACTAAAGATGATAAAACCTATTTCTACTTCATGAATGCCCAGGTGGATCAGACCATCTACGCCTTGGCGGACGACCTTGAAGGAAACCAATACGCCCTTACATGCCCACCGGACAAGCAATACTTGCAGGATATCCGTTGTTATAGTGAAACGCTGTTTAAAGGGAAAAAAGACTACAAGCTCACTTTTTATTCAGACTCCGAACGGCGTTTTCCATTCTATGAAAAAATCTTCACTACCAAGCTCAATATGCGTTATTCAGCACAGGTTATTGCACCCAGCGATGGTATTCGCGCGCTGGATAATAGAATCTATAACCACCAGAACGACTGCCCCCAGCGTGGTGAGAATGTCCAATGTGAATCGGAATATAGGCTCTACGATGGCGTCTGTTACTATGCCCACACTTGCTATGATGCCTGTGGGCTGTATTACTCCTCTGATAACTTGCCTACAGTGTATGATGAGTTCCAGGGTTACACGACTCCGTGTGATTGAGCATAATTGACTAAGCAGATCCGCAGCTTGACTTTTTTATTAGCACTGGTTTTGGTGTCATGCGCTTCGCGCATGGACATTGTGGTAACCGAGACGATAAGCATCAGCGTTACTCCAACCGTCACATCAACCTTAACCGAAACGCTTGTGCCTCTTCCCTCGGCAACACACAACCCCACAGCTACCCCAACCATCGCGCCAACCCCCACAGAGACGTTGATTCCTTTCGCGGGTTTTCGGGACTTATTCCGCCTGTTTCGCACCTGGTACCTGGAAGATAAGACCTACTTTTACTTCCTCAATGCCGGTATTGAAGACAGACTGTTTGCGACGGCCGACGAATTTGACCTTGAGTGCCAGGCTGACCCCAAATTCCCGGTCCAGATGATCTGCGTCTACGATGGCACGATCGAAGGGCGAACCATGATGGATTTCCGTTTCTTCGCAGACCGCGCCCGCAACGTGCAAGTCTTTGAAGCCCGCTACGACGCTGACCTGGTGGACGACACCATCTATCACCACCAATACGACTGTCCCGACCGCGGCAAGGACGTCCAGTGCACCTCAGAATACCGCTTATACGACGGTATTTGCTATTATGCCCACACCTGCTACGATGCCTGCGGACTGTATTACTCCAAGGATAATCTGCCTGAAGTGTATAATGAATTCCAGGGTTTCACGACCCCTTGTGATTGAGAAACAATTCGTATGAAAAAGCAACTCATCATCCTGGCGATCTTCTTTGCCCTGCTCTCAGGGGCTTGCGGTCCACGCTTGGACATTGCCGCGACCCAGACTGCAAGCATAACGGACACGCCAACCATCACACCCACACCTACTGAAACGCCCACTCCAACCCCCACGGAGACCCCGGCCCCCACCCTGACACCGACCGAGACGCCCACACCGACGGAAACTGCCTTGCCAACCGCCACGGAGACCCCCACCTGGCAGCCAAACCCCTATATGATCTGGCCAAAGGCAACTTTTACCCAGTGGGACGTATGGTGGGGTGGAGATGAATGGTGTCCGGCTCGCGGCACGAATGTGACCTGTGAAATTGAGTACCGCAACTACAGCGGGCAGTGCCTGGTGGGGATGAGTTGTTTTGATGCTTGTGGAAAATACTACGGCGTGGACACGATCCGCAACGGCGTTGGACCCTATACCTTCAGTGGACCTTGCTATTAATGCTTAAGAGATTCTTTTCAGGCTTACTGGTCTTAGTGCTGCTTGCAGGCTGTGGGTTAAAGGCAACTCCCGAGCCAACTGCTACCACCACTCCAACGGAATTACCCACTGTGACTGCCACTGCCAGCAGCACCCCCACACAAACTCCGACGCTTACACCAACCGAAACGCCGACAGAAACTCCTACCCCCAGCCAGACGCCCACCGAGACCACCACCCCCACTCCCGAGCTGACCGCCCGCTTGATCTGGCCGCGCGCCTGGTTCTCGCCGGCGGATGTGACCTGGCGCAATACCAATTGCGCGCTTGCAGGGGAAAGGCTGAGCTGCGAGTTTGAATATCGCAAAGACAGTAATGGCTGCTACGTGGGAGCAACCTGCTATGACGCCTGCGGATGGTTCTACTCGGTCGACACTATCCCACCGGGCGTGGAAGAGTTTTCAGATCCCTGTTGGTAGGGAATTCCGGAATCTTAAGACAATGATAAGAATATGTTATTTTGGGTGATGGTTTACACTTTCATTTATCCAACACATCACTCGGAGCATATTATGTAGGGTTGACGCCTGCGTCAACCAAGAAATTGTGGAACAGGCAGGCTGTATGGTATCAGGAGATAGGTAACAGAATGTGACAGGACATAGGTA
>CAYPBU010000022.1:0-24635 GCA_964409045.1 uncultured Anaerolineaceae bacterium
CTGGGCAGCATCATCCTGATGTTCTTCCTGAACGCCACCATGAACCTATTTGGCATTATGATGGAATATCACAACCAATACACGCAAAAAACCAACTGGCTTTCCTTTGTTTACGGCAGCGTGGCTGGGATCATTCCGTGGGTTGTCATCATGATCTACTTCCTCAGCGCGCTCAACTCGGCTGGAGCAAAACCGCCGGCGTTCGTCTACGCGATCATTCCAACCATTTTCGTCTTCTTCAACTCCTTCGCGATCAACATGATCTTGCAGTACAAAAAAGTTGGCGCATGGAAGGATTACCTCGTAGGCGAAAGAGCCTACATCATCCTCAGCCTGGCTGCCAAAACGGCGCTCGCCTGGATGATCTTCGCAGGCACGCTTGCTCCGGTGTAGACCGTATTGATATGACTAAGCCAGGTTCAACCCGAGCCTGGCTTTTTTATTGCTTGTGGATTTTTCTGTGTTGTCTTCTATTCAGGCAAGTAATAATTCCTTGACCTTCATGATAAATTCGACCACCTGGCTTTCGATTGCCGACATCAGTTCTTCAGGGTGATCGAAGTCTGGTTTTTGGACAAGCTGCATCTCAATGATCGAGTCGACGCCGGGTTTGACCTCCGAGAGTACTAGTCCATCAATATCTTTTCCTTTGAGAAGTTCGATAGTTTCCGCCTGGACTCTGCGGTTAGCGCCGCCCAGCCAGACCTCGAAACGGTTCTTTTCGTGCAAATAGACGATCGCGATCTTCACGCTGCGCTGCTTCAACTCAGGAGGTGTGAAGGCGAAGTAGGTCATATCCATGTATCCAAAATAGAGCCCGGTTGCTGAGAAATCGGGGTGCTGGCCTTCAAGATAGGTTTTCAAGCCGGACATGAAGGTCATAATGCCTTTGTAAGCCTTTTGGATCTGACCGAGCTGCAGTTGGGCGGTATATTCCCTGACCGATTCATTTAATGTTTGCATACATGCATCTCCTTATTGCTCATTCCAGCGGTATTTTTTGTTAGCCACGAAGGTCTCAAATTGGCAAGTCAGGCAAAGCCCGTTATGGCAGCAGATCGTTCCACCACAGGTTGGGCAGCGCCAATGCACTGCCTGCGCCTGCAGGAAATTCTCCATGCCGTTATCGCGGATGGCGTTCAGATTTTCGATCATGCTCATGTGATATTTTGTGCGGTAGCGCTTATCCAGGCTCTTCAAGCGCTTGCAGGGGTAATCCGCACATTCAAAACAGAACCGAACCTTGCCTTTCCCGAGCAGATTGCAGGCATCCGCCATGTAGGTGCAGTTTTTCCCACGGGGGATGCAGCCCGGGCAGTAGGTTCTGTGAAAACCCTTCTTATTCAGTTCCAATGCTCTGAATAAATAAGCAGCACACAAAGAGCAATTCATCCCGCAAGGAGCAATCAGGTCTTCTTCCATTTTTTTTAGCCGCACATCGCCTTTAAGAACTTTAGGTTCTTTATGATCAGATCTGATTTCCACCAGTTCTTGCTGATTGACCACTCTTGGGGATAGTCACCCCATCCCCAGGTGATCGCCCAGGTGCCATCGGCTTCCTGTGTGTTGCTCAGGAACTCGCACTCGTACTCGCAAATTGCCTTATTTTCCTTGTAGAAATCACTCGCTTTGTTGGAAATAAACAGGGAGGGTTTACAAACATAATCCACCGCCCACCTGGATGTGTCGTAAGTGACGACGTGTTGGATCTGGGCTTGCAGCAAACGATTGAATTCAACCATATTCAACAGGCCATCATTGCCACTTTCCTTCAGATATTGGAACAAATCGACAAAGTTCGCCACCGTATGCATGGCATCCAGGGGGAAGCGAGAAGTGAAATAACCCCAGGCCTCTTGCGCGAGCACACGCGCAAACTCAAAGAGTCGGCTGTCTTTATCAGCGAACTTCAGAACGAAACCGACCAGGCTGGCAGTTGGGTTGTAGGAGGTCTCCGGAGAAGGATTGAAACTCCACCATGGGGCATGGGGGTAATCATTGTTGGTGGGAATGGTGTTTGCCCAGGTGTGCCCATCGAAATCCTTACCAGAGGAAAGGTAATTCAGAATACCCTGGATGATGGGATGCTCTTTATCCTCCAATCGGGTCTCTTTGATGATCTGCGTCGCCGTCCAGGTTTGGACTGGCGAGGAATTCGGGTTCCAACAATCCGGCTCAAGCGCGTGCCCAAACCCGCCATCCGCGTTTTGGTAGGCAGCCAGGACCTTCAGGACATCTTGCTTGCTGCCATCTTCAAATAGATACATCCACCTCGCAAGGTCGAGCGGTCTGGCATTCTGATAAACAAAGTTCCTGGCTTTCTCAAAAATCACACTCTTTACCTCTTTTGCTTCAATCTTTTTTGACCTGTCTCTTGCGATGCAAGGAATAAGAATATATTAGGCTGCCGGCTTCTTCCGAAGACTTAGCACGAGCCCTTCCTGCGAAGCGTCGTTTTCAAAGAGCGAAATCACATAAGCTGCTTTGATTTTCATTGGCAGGGTGTCTAAAGCGGGTTGGTTGGCTATCTGTTCCATGATCTTTTCGATCTGGGTTAATGGCAGCAGGTTGACCGCAACGCAATAGAACGATTTCCTGCGTCCATCATTGTATCCTGCCAGCAACGCGTGCAGGATTTCCGATTTCCTGGTCAATTCCTGATTGTATGCTTGAATCCCAATCTCTTGCGCGCGTTTGATATCTCTCAGTTGCCGCTGATGGGTGATGAATGAATCGTAATCCTCTGCGCCCTTAAACCGGGGGCATGGAAAATCAGGACAGAGGTAACAGTATTCGACATGATCGTGTTCCAGGCTGCACCTTGCGATCGTGCACGCCTGGTTGCCGGCTCCTCCGCCACACCCCGGGCAGTACTCACCCAGGCGCATCGGGCACAAGCTACAGTTCAGCCCGCAAAGTGAAAAGGATAGGTCTCTTCTACAAAAATCTTTCATGATGCTTCAAGTGTGTCGGTCTGAAAGAAAACTGCAACTAACTGGTTGACTCCCTCAGGGGATGTTTCAAGCGAAAAATTAGTGACTCCATTATAAGCATATTATTGAGGCATTTAGTTAATTGATCTTGCGTGTTTTAAGATCCACCTGAGGTTTTCACGCCAGATTCTGGTTAAGACTATTGACAAACTAACTTTCGATGGTATATAATGACTCATGAGAGCGCTCCCAAAGAATAATCTCTTGTGAGCAGCATACCAAACCAAAACATGAATGATCTGAAACTTGAGGATATCGCAAAATTAGCTGGTGTTTCCAGGTCAACCGTTTCGCGGGTTGTCAACGCAAGTCCTAATGTGGATGCGGCTACCCGTAAGAAGGTTGAAAAGATCATTCAAACCACCGGATACCATCCCAACGCTGCCGCCAGATCGCTGGCATCCCAACGGACCAACATGATCGGATTGGTCATCCCCAGAACAACCAGCGCGTTCTTCACCGACCCCTACTTTCCACACCTCACACAGGGTGTGGCTTTCGCGTGTAATAATCACCATCTGACGCTTTCGCTTTTCCTGGTGGGTAACCAGGAAGATGAAAACGAGATCACCCCACGGCTTTTACGACGCGGAATGTTGGATGGGATTTTGGTGCAATCTGGCACTGCAGACGATATGCTCTTCAGGCGGTTGATCTCCTCACAAATCCCTTTGCTTGTTTTAGGGCGGCCTTTTGAGGAGAAATCTGCAAATTACATCGATGTCGATAACATTTCGGCGTCAAAAAACGCGACTTCACACCTGATCAAACTTGGTTATCGGCGGATTGGCATGATAACCGGCACAACCCACAGCACTTCGACAATTGATCGGCGGGCAGGCTTCGTCCAGGCGATGGCTGAGGCAGACATGGAAATTGACCCTACTTTGATTGCAGAAGGCGATTTTTCGGAAAACAGCGGTTATGTCGCCATGAAGAAATTGCTCCCCTTTAAACCGGATGCGATTTTTGCACAATCAGATGTTATGGCGATTGGGGCGATGCGGGCTGCCCAGGAAGCTGGATTGGAAATCCCGGGAGATGTGGCTTTTGTTGGGTTTGACGACCTGCCAATTGCCTCGACCCTGCCAATTAAGTTGACAACGGTTCATCAGCCCATTACTCATTTTGGTATCAAAGCAGTTGATCTGCTTTTGGATATGATTGAAAAAGGTTCAAAACCTGCCAGACGTATGATCCTTGATACTGAACTGATCATACGTGACTCATGTGGGGCAAATTCAAATCACAGACCCATAGTCGAGGGGGCAACAATTGAAGGGAGCGCTCTCAAAGCGCTGGTATAAACAGGAGGTGGAATTCATTATTAACATGTGTTTTTTGTCAATAAAACCAATAAAAAAACCATAAGGAGAAAAGGAAAGAAAATGAAACGTCTATTTGGATTTTTAGCAGTATTAATGGTCATGAGCCTTGTGCTCGGAGCCTGCGGCACCCCCGCCGCTCCCGCTACCGACGCACCGGCTGCAGACGTCCCCGCCGAGACCGGGGAAAAGACCGTCCTGAATGTCTGGTCTTTCACCAATGAAATTCTCACCATGGCAGTTGCCTTTGAGAAAACTCACCCTGACGTGGATGTGGTCTACACCATGATCCCCATGACCAACGGTGAGTATCAAACCAAACTGCTCGCCACCCTCGGCACCGCTGATGTTCCCGATGTAGTCGCACTCGAGGCTGCATTCGTGAAAAGCTATGTCGAAAGCGATTTCCTTGCTGATATTGGCGACCTGCAGAAATACGCAGACGAACTGAAGATGTACCCCTTCGTTTACGAAGTTGGTATGGCTGATGGCGTCCACAAAGCTTATGCTTACCAGGCTACCCCAGGCGCTCTCTTCTATCGCCGCAGCCTGGCAAAGGAATACTTTGGCACCGACGATCCTGTAGAAATGCAGGAACTGCTGGGCGATTTCGATAAGTACATCGCCGCCGCTGAAGTTATCAAGGAAAAATCCGGTGGAGATACCTATATGGTTTCTTCCAATGGTGACTTCCAGAACCTGTTCTTCGCAAATCGCGAACAACCCTGGGTGGTCGATGGCAAACTAACCGTTGACCCAATGGTTAACAAAATGGTCGAGACTGTCAAGATCTTCCGCGATAACGGCTACGAAGCCCGCGCAACCCAATGGCAGGAAGGCTGGTTCGCTGGCATGAATGACACCCTGGTGGACGCAGAAGGCAATGCCAAGAAGATCTTTAGCTACTTCCTCCCCACCTGGGGTCTTCCCTATGTTCTGTATCCCAACTCCACCTCTGCAGATGGCGCCAGCACCACCAAGGGCGACTGGGCTGTTATTGAAGGACCTCTTCCCTATCAATGGGGCGGCACCTGGCTGGGTGTGATGAAAGAAACCACGAAAATGGATCTCGCAAAAGAGTTCATTCGCTTCTGCACCCTTGATGAGGAAAATCTGACCAACTGGGCAACTGGTGTGTACACCAATGAATACCTGAAAGCTATCGATCCCACTGTTCCTGAAGATCAATATCAGGCAGCTGGCGATTTTGTGGGCAGCCAGGTTGTGGTTGAGAAGATCACTGCCTCCTTCGATGATTCCGAAATGAGCGCTTTCCTCGGCGGTCAGAACTCCTACGGCGGTTTCGCGGCGGCTGCGCCTTCCGTGAATGCCCGCCTGATGCAGGGCTCTGACGACGCGATTCAGCGCGCCCTCAATGATCCTTTGAACTCGTATCTTGAAGGTACGATCACCCTGGACGAAATGTGGAGCCTCTGGAAAGATGCTGTCCGCAATGAGTTCCCGGATTTGGTCATTGAGTAATCAATAAATTCTGATTAAAATAGATGAGTCAGTACAATCCGTACTGACTCATCTACGCGTGAAACAACTAATGAGGGAGCACAATGTTAAAACTAAAGCATCACCAATATGGTTACCTTTTTGTTGCCCCATTCATCATAGGTTTCCTGGTCTTTGGTTTATATCCGGTAGTTAATACTATTGTTTTGAGCTTCACGGACCGGACACTTATGTCCAGTACTTACAGTTTTATAGGTTTGAGAAATTTTCAAAATTTGTTTGCGGATTCCACCTTTACTACCGCGATTACAAATACCTGGGCATTGTGGTTGATGAACTTCCTTCCACAATTAGGAATCGCATTTTTGCTCGCAATCTGGTTTACCAATAATCGCTTGAAGTTAAAAGGGGTAGGAATTTGGCGCATGATCTTTTACATGCCCAATCTTATGATGGCATCAGCTGTAGCTGCCCTCTTCTTTTCGTTGTTTTCGTTCTATGGACCGGTAAACCAGTTTTTAGTAAGATCCGGGTTTTTGGCTGAGGCGATTGACTTTACTCGAAGAGCAGCTGTTATGCGCGGTTTGGTCGTGTTCATCCAGTGGTGGATGTGGTTTGGTCAAACTTGTATTCTTTTGATGGCTGCAATGACAGCGATTTCGCCTTCCTTATACGAGGCAGCTCTGGTTGATGGCGCTGGGTCATTCCAGATGTTCCGGATGATCACCTTGCCGTTGATCAAGCCAGTGTTGATATATATTCTAGTTACGTCATTGGTTGGTGGTATGCAGATGTTCGACATCCCATACCTGCTGACAGATGGAAGAGGAAGCCCCCATAATTCTATCCTCACAAACACCATCAACATGTATATGAAATTTCACAGCAGCAAAGGTCATATTGGCGCAGCCTCTTCCGTGGGCTTGGTCGTGTTCCTGATGACCAGTGTGGTCGCGCTGCTGATATTCTTCCTGTTACGTGAGAAACATGATCAGCCCGCCAAGGCTGACAGATAGGAGGGTCGAAAATGAAAGCCAGTTATAAAACAAGAACCATAATTTCCCGAATTTTTGTCTACCTTTTCCTGGTGATCCTGGTAGTCATTACCCTCATCCCAGTTTGGATGTTGATCGTCAATTCGACCCGTTCAACCGTCGAAATTCAACAGGGAATCAGCCTTTTGCCGAGCAAGTACTTGATTACAAACTACAAGATCTTACTCAGTAAAGGACTCGACCTGCCAAGGGGTTTCCTTAACAGTGTAACCATTGCGGTTTTGACAACGGTGATCGCGGTTTACTTTGCTATGCTGACAGCCTACGGCATCGTTGCATACAATTTTAAAGGAAAGAAGTCCTTATACAACATGATCATTGTCCTGGTGATGATCCCAATGCAGCTTACCATCATTGGTTTTTACCAATGGATGTCTAAGCTGGGGTTGACCGACTCGTACGCCTCGCTGATCTTACCAAGCATCGCGTCGGCAGGGGGGGTCTTTTTCGCCAAGCAATATCTTGACTCGATCATGATCCAGGACCTGATTGACGCAGGTCGGATTGACGGTGCGTCTGAACTGGGTATCTTCCACCGAATTATGCTTCCTATCGCCAAACCAGGCATGTTCACGATGGGCATTTTTGCTTTCGTGGGAGCTTGGAATAACTTCTTCAATGCCTTCATCCTGATCACCTCGCGCGATAAGTACACCTTGCCCATGCTGGTGCAAACCCTTCGTGGTGATGTTTATCGGCACGAATACGGCGCTATCTACCTCGGGTTGGCGGCTTCAGTGGTTCCGATCATCATCATCTACTTCCTGTTCTCACAATATATTGTGAACGGAATCTCGATGGGTGCTGTCAAGGAATGAGGTCAGACAGGGATAGCGTTTACAGTCTCTAAGGTGGAAATCCTGGGCTTGGTTGAGCCAGGATTTCGTCTAATTTGAACATACTTCCAGGTGGAGGCTTCGGCATGCGGTTTGGTTTTTTTGACGATAATTTACGAGAATATGTAATCACACGCCCGGATACACCTTTGCCGTGGATTAATTATCTCGGTACGGATTCATTTTTTGGTCTCATTTCGAATACAGCTGGAGGATATTCCTTTTACAAGGATGCCCGCCTGAGGCGGCTGACGCGCTATCGTTACAACAACGCACCGCTGGATATGGGTGGGCGGTATCTTTACCTGCGCGATGTTGAGGACGGCAGAGTGTGGTCTCCGGGCTGGATGCCTGTGCGCAAAGCTCTGGATGCATATGAATGCCGCCATGGCATGGGCTACACCATTATCAGTTCAGAAAAAAAAAGCATCACAACTAAAGCGCGGTACTTTGTTCCACTAAACTCGGAACTCGAAGTATGGGATGTGACCCTGACTAATGGGCGGGAAGCAGAAGCCAACCTTGACCTGTTTTCGGCAATTGAATTCGCGCTTTGGGATGCCCTTGACGACTCTACCAATTTCCAGCGGAATTTCAACACTGGTGAAGTGGAAGTGCCTGGTGTGCTCAGCAATCAAGGGGATGGAAACGTTCTGGAAAGCACAATCTTTCATAAGACCGAATACCGCGAGCGGCGCAACCACTTTGCCTTTTTTGCCTGCTCGGAGGCATTAACAGGGTTTGATACACAAAGAGATGCTTTCTTGGGACCCAACCGCGGCTGGGACAACCCGCTTGTGGTGGAAGATGGTAAGTCGAGTAATTCGATCGCACATGGCTGGCAGCCGATTGGCTCGCATCACCTCAAGCTTCACCTGAAGCCTGGTGAGGTCAAACGCCTGATCTTCTTGTTGGGATACCACGAGAATCCAACCAATGAGAAATTTGATCCAGCAGATTCAAACACGATCAACAAGGCAGGCGTCCTGCCAATCATCCGCGAATTTTTATTACCTGAACGGGTGGATGCGGCATTCGAGGAATTAAGGGATTACTGGAAAACTTTGTTGGACAAATTCACAGCCAACACCCCGGATGCAGACACCAATCGCATGGTCAACATCTGGAACGCTTACCAATGCATGATTACATTCAACATGAGCCGTTCGGCTTCTTACTTTGAAAGCGGCATTGGGCGGGGCATGGGCTTCCGGGATTCCACGCAGGATTTGTTGGGTTTCGTGCACATGGTGCCTGAACGAGCCCGAGAGAGGCTGATCGACCTGGCTGCGACACAACTTTCCAATGGCGGTGCGTTCCATCAATACCAACCCCTAACGAAACGCGGCAACAACGATGTGGGATCTGGCTTCAATGACGATCCGCATTGGCTGGTTTTGGCAACAGCCGCTTATGTCAAAGAAACTGGAGATCTTTCAATCCTTGACGAACTCGTGCCATATGAGAATCAGCAAGGTACTGAAATGCCGCTCTACGAGCACTTGCAGCGGGCAGTTCAGTACACGCTGGACAGGCTCGGACCCCACCAGTTGCCACTGATCGGGAGGGCGGATTGGAATGACTGCCTCAACCTCAACTGCTTTTCCGACACGCCCGGGCAGTCTTTTCAGACTACCACAAACCGGGATGGCAACACCGCTGAAAGTGTCATGATCGCCGGGTTGTTCATCCTGAGCTGTCGGGAAATGGAGCAATTGGCGACCCTCTATGCGCCATGTGCTGCCAGTTTGTCCGCCACCTTATTCTCATCCACGTTTTACGCTGAAAAAGCGGACCAGATGGAACAAACCGTCTGGGAAGCGGGTTGGGACGGCGAATGGTTCCGGCGTGCCTATGACGCTTTTGGAGAGCCGCTTGGCTCGCACCTCAATGATGAAGGACAAATCTTCATCGAGCCCCAGGGTTTGTGCGTGATGGCTGGGTTGGGGGTGGAAGATGGCAGAGCACAGCAGGCGCTGGACGCAGTGAGAGAAAGATTAGCTACACCGCATGGAATAGTACTCTTAAACCCTGCGTATAGCCGATATCAACTTCGATTGGGTGAAATTTCTTCCTATCCACCGGGATACAAGGAGAACGCGAGCATTTTTTGCCATTCCAACCCCTGGATCATGATCGCGGAGACCGCCATCGGCAGGGGAGATCGGGCGTTCGATTATTACAAACGCACCAATCCATCCGCCCGGGAAGCGATCAGCGAAGTGCACCGCTGTGAACCTTATGTGTATGCCCAGACAATTGCGGGTAAAGATGCGCCGACGCACGGAGAGGCAAAAAATTCCTGGCTGACTGGCACTGCCAGTTGGAACTATGTGGCAATCACCCAGTATATTCTCGGCATAAAACCTACTTATAACGGCTTGTCGGTTCGTCCGGTTGTTCCAAATGAGTGGACAGGATTCGAGGCGACCCGAATTTTCCGCGGCGTGGTTTACCACATCAAGGTCGAAAAGCACAGCGCACTCAGTTCGGACAGGGTCATTGTGGATGGTCAGCTGATCGAAGGTTGCGTCATTCCGCTACCGCCCGTAGGCACCCACGAAGTGCAAGTGCTGGTGGAGTTGGCATAATACGGTAATTAAACGCAGACAAGTCAGCCTGCGACATTGGAATTAACAACTAAAAGAGGAGACACTTGATGAAAACATTTATTCCTAAACCTGAGGACAAATTTACATTTGGATTGTGGACTGTTGGATCGACCGGACGAGATCCATTTGGCGGACCGGTACGCGAGCCCAAAACCCCTGCTGAGCTAGTTTACCTGTTGGGCGAGGTGGGTGCTTACGGCGTCAACTTCCATGACAATGACCTGATCCCGATCGATGCGACACCTGCTGAAGAAGCAGTGATCAAACGTGATTTTCGCAAAGCTCTGGATGAAACCGGTTTGGTCGTGCCCATGGCAACCACCAACTTATTTGGCGACCCGGTCTTCAAGGACGGCGCGTTTACCAGCAACGACCCCAAGGTGCGCGCGTACGCTCTGCAGAAGACCATGCGTGCCATCGACCTGGGAGTTGAATTTGGCGCGAAGATTTACGTTTTCTGGGGCGGACGCGAAGGCACCGAGACCGACAGCAGTAAGAGCACCGTCGATTCGATCAAACGTAACAGGGAAGCCTTGAACTTCCTGTGTGAATACAATCTGGATAAAGGTTATGGGCTGAAGTTTGCCCTGGAAGCCAAGCCAAATGAACCCCGCGGAGATATCTTTAACCCCACCACGGGCCATATGCTCGCATTCATCACCAGTCTGGACCACCCCGAAATGGTTGGCGTCAACCCTGAAGTTGCCCACGAACATATGTCCGGACTCAACTTCATGCACGCCGTTGCCCAAGCATGGGAAGCCGGCAAGCTCTTCCACATCGACCTGAATGATCAGTATCCCGGACGCTACGACCAGGATCTGCGCTTTGGTTCGCGCGACCTGAAGGCTGCTTTCTACCTGGTGAAATTCCTCGAGGATGTCGGCTACAGTGGTTCACGTCACTACGATGCCCATGCCTACCGCACTGAAGATTACGAAGGTGTGAAAGATTTCGCCCGCGGCTGCATTCGAACTTACCTGATGCTTAGGGAAAAGGCTGCACAGTTCAATGCCGACCCGGAGATCCAGGCAATTTTGGCTGAGATCAACGCAGAAGACCCCGCGCTTGCCGCAGTGTTTGGCAAGTACTCGCCCGAAAAAGCGGAAGCAATCAAGGCACACACGTTTGACCGACAGGCTATTGCAGCCCGTGGGCTTAAATATGAACGGCTTGACCAACTGACCATCGACCTGCTGCTTGGCATGCGTTCGTAGGTTGCTGCCATACAAAAATAACGAAAGAGACGACCATGACCCCAACCCAATCTCACATCAAAAAGCGCGTCAGCGATTTATTGGCACAAATGACCCTGCAGGAAAAGCTCCGACAACTCGGTGGATATTGGTTTTACGAGTTGCAGTCTGAAGGTCAATTAGACCAGGAGAAAGTAAAGGCAAAGCTGAAAGATGGAGTGGGGCAGATTACGCGCATTGCAGGTTCGGGCAATCTCACTCCCATCGAGACAGCTAAAACGTATAACCGTATCCAAAAATTTCTCGTCGAAGAGACGCGTTTGGGGATTCCAACCATAAACCATGAAGAATGCTGTTCCGGCCTGACGGCTTTGGGCAGCACCGTTTACCCGCAGATGATCGGCCTGGCGAGCACGTTTCAACCTGAGCTTGCGAAGAAAATGACCGAACAGATTCGCCAGCAGATGCTTGCCATTGGTGCAAGGCAAGGTCTTGCGCCAGTGCTGGATGTGGGTCGCGACCCACGCTGGGGACGGATCGAAGAAACATTTGGCGAGGATCCCTTACTTGTCAGCCAGTTTGGCAAGACGTACATCCAGGGTCTGCAAGGTGAAGACCCAGCCGCAGCTGTCATGGCAACCGGGAAGCATTTCATCGGGCACGCGTTATCGCAAGGAGGGCTAAATTGCGGCCCTGTACACCTGGGCGAGAGAGAAATTTGGGACGTCTATATGGCGCCTTTCCAGGCTGCCATCCGCGACGCTGGATTGATGTCGATGATGAACGCTTACCCGGAACTGGATGGCGAACTCGTGGCTGCTTCCAAACGCATCCTCACTGGCCTCCTGCGGGATACTCTGGGCTTTGATGGGGTGGTAGTTTCTGACTATGAAGCCGTGGTGATGATCCACACCTATCACAAATCCTCCCCAACCCGCAGAGACGCTGCTGTAAGGGCGCTCACCGCTGGGATTGATGTGGAGCTGCCTACCTTTGATTGTTATATACCTGGTCTGGAGGAAGCTCTGGAATCAGGCGAAATCTCGCTTGAAACTATTGATTTATCCGTTACGCGCCATCTCACAAAGAAATTTGAATTGGGTCTCTTTGAGAATCCTTATGTGGATGAAGGAGCGGTATTGGCTGAATTTGAAACGCCTGCCAACCGGGAACTGGCAAAAAAGATTGCCGAACAAAGCCTGGTGCTGCTCAAGAACGATGGAACCTTGCCAATTAAGCCATCCGTAAAGAAGATTGCGCTGATTGGGCCAAATGCGGATACGTGGCGGTGTATGGTTGGGGACTATTCTTACCCTTCCATGCGCGAGCTTCTCTGCCAGGACCCGCCGAGTGGGTCGGGCTACGAGGGATTAACCCAGGCTGATATTGAAAAAATGCCAGTTGAGATTCCTACTGTGTTTGAAAGCCTCAAGCAAGCCCTGCCTGCTTCGATGACAGTGGATTACGCCAAAGGCTGTGATATCTCAGGCAACGATAAAGCCGGCTTTGCAGAAGCAGTCGAACTCGCCAAATCGGCTGATGTGGCTGTAGTTGTGCTTGGGCACAAATCCGGACTGGCTTATAACTGCACCACCGGCGAATTCCGCGACTCAACTGACCTTGGGTTGCCCGGCGTGCAGGCTGAACTCCTGCAGGCAGTGTTCGAGACGGGCAAACCAGTCGTGTTGGTGTTGATCAACGGGCGACCGCTTTCGATTCCGGGCTTTGTAGAAGCCTCAAACGCGGTGCTTGAAGCTTGGGTTCCGGGCGAAGAAGGTGCAGGCGCCATCGCCAGCGCATTGTTGGGCGAACTCAATCCCGGCGGCAAGCTGCCTGTTTCGATCGCGCGTTCAGTTGGGCAGGTGCCAATTTTCTACAACTACAAGCCTTCTGGCATGCGCTCCAACATTTACGGCGATTATGTCGATGACACCGTCAAACCGCTGTTTCCCTTTGGGCACGGTTTGAGCTACACCCAGTTTAAATACTGCAACCTGCGATTGGACAAAGAGCACGCGGGTTTGAACGAAACACTCCAGATCTCTTTTGATGTCAAAAATATCGGGAAAGTTGCCGGCGACGAGGTTGTGCAGTTCTACACCAGTGATGAGTACGCTACGTTCCCAAGACCGGTGAAGGAGCTGCGTGGATACGCGCGCGTGCACTTGCAGCCGGGCGAAAAGAAACACGTCAGTTTTGACTTCCCGGTAAATATGTTGGCGTACTACGGCGAAGGGCTGAAATTGAGTTTGGAAACTGGCACAGTAAAAATCCTTGTGGGAAGCTCCTCTGAGGATATTCGCCTGCAGGCCGCCTTCGAAGTGAGTGGTGAGAACAATCAAATCGTAAAAGACCGTGTGCTGGATTGCCCGGTCACTGTTACTCCATAGGAGGATTGCCCATGGCATACTATCTGGGGCTTGATGTATCCACCACCAGCAGTAAAGCTTTACTGATCGACCATCAGGGAAAAGTAATCGGCACTGCCTCTTCCCCGCACACGCTTTCCTCACCTAAGCCGCTCTGGCACGAACAGGACACGGCGCAGTGGTGGCAGGCGGTTGTTCAGAGCATTCGAAGCGTTATCGCTCAAACGGGAATTGCAGCGAGAGAAATCGAAGCGGTTGGTCTGACAGGCCAGATGCACGGTTTGGTGCTGCTTGACGCTGACGGTGAAGTGTTGCGTCCCGCAATTTTGTGGAACGATCAACGCTGCCAGGCGCAGTGCGACGAGATCCACCTGCGGGTAGGTAAGGAAAGGTTTATCCAGATCAGCGGTAATGTCGCGTTGACTGGATTCACCGCGCCGAAGATCCTGTGGGTGGCTGAAAATGAGCCTGAAATCTACTCCAAGGCGCGGCATGTCCTTTTACCCAAAGATTACATTCGCTACAAATTAACCGGTGAATTTGCTATGGACAAAGCCGATGGCTCAGGCACTGTGCTGTTTGACTTGAAAGCTCGCGACTGGTCTGAGGAGTTGCTTGAAACACTAAACATTCCACGCGAATGGATGCCCCCAACATATGAAGGTCCGGAAGTAACTGGCTATATGACCAAGGCAGCAGCCGCTATGACCGGTTTGCCGCAGGGTGTTCCCGTGGTTGCGGGCGGCGGCGATCAGGCTGCTGGTGCGGTGGGAGTTGGAGCAGTCGAGCCAGGCATCATCGGGCTGACTGTTGGAACCAGTGGCGTGATCTTCGCCACCACTCCTGCTCCGCTGGTTGAGCCCGAAGGTCGGTTGCATGCTTTTTGCCACGCCGTTCCCGGTAGGTGGCACTTTATGGGTGTGATGCTCTCCGCCGCTGGCAGCTTGCAGTGGTACCGCGACACGCTGGCACCTGGGGTCAGTTTTGACGATTTGTTGCACGAAGCTGAATCGGTACCTGCGGGCAGCGAAGGATTGCTGTTCCTGCCGTATTTAAGCGGCGAGCGCACTCCACACCCCGACCCACTTGCCAGGGGAGCCTTTATCGGTCTGACGCTGCGCCACACGCGCGGGCATTTGACCCGTGCCGTACTGGAAGGCGTCGCATTTGGCTTGAAGGACAGCTTCAACCTGATCCGGGCTGCTGGCTTGGAAAGCGTTAGCCAGGTGAGAGCTTCCGGGGGAGGAACCAAGGGTGCCTTGTGGCGCCAGATTCTGGCGGACGTGCTCGAAAGTGAACTTGTTAGCGTCAACACGGCTGAGGGAGGGGCTTTCGGAGCCGCATTGTTGGCTGGGGTAGGGAGCGGCGCTTGGCCGGACGTGGTCACAGCCTGCCATGCAACCATCCAGATAACCGGCAAAACCGATCCAAACCCTGAGACCTTTGAAGTTTACCGTCACGCCTACCAGGTCTATCGAGACCTTTATCCGCTGTTGAAGCATACCTTTACAAAACTAAATTAATCTGCAAAGGAAATACGTCATGTCGTCATTGTTAAGATTTCCAGACAAATTCTTGTGGGGGACCGCCACCTGTTCCTACCAAATCGAAGGTGCGGTAAAGGAGGATGGCAGGGGAGAGTCAATCTGGGATGTGTTTTCCCATACGCCTGGAAAAACTCGCAATGGAGATACTGGTGACGTTGCGTGCGATCACTACCATCGCTGGCAGGAGGACATCCAACTGATGAAGTCGTTGGGCTTTAAAAACTACCGATTCTCAATCGCCTGGCCGCGCATTCTGCCGGAGGGTCGTGGAAAGATCAACCAACCCGGTTTGGATTTTTACAACAGGCTGATTGATGGGCTTCTGGAAGCGGATATCCAACCCTTAGCTACGCTCTACCATTGGGACCTGCCCACCGCCCTTGAGGGAGGCTGGCTGAACCGTTCGACTGCTGATGCCTTTGAAGAGTACACCGGCATGATGGCACGACTGCTTGGCGATCGCGTAAAGATGTGGTTTACGATCAATGAACCATGGTGTGCCAGCCATCTCAGCTATACCCTTGGCGAACATGCGCCAGGTTTGAAAGACCGCTCGAAGGGCATCCTGGCAGCACACCATCTGTATCTCGCGCATGGGATGGCGGTCAAGGAACTCCGCAAGTCGGTACCTGGTTCGCAGGTTGGCATCGTGTTGAACATGAGCCCGATCCACACCAATCCTGAAGCTCCTGTAAGTGAGGAGAAGATCCGTTTCATGGACGGGGAGCTCATTCGCTGGTTTACAGACCCCATTTTTGGGCGTGGTTACCCCAAGGATATGCTAGAGGACTACGTGCACATGGGTGTGCTGAGTTCAACTGAACCGGATTTCATCCAGCCCGGCGACATGGAATTGATCGGGCAGGAAACGGACCTTTTAGGGATCAATTATTACACTCGGATGTTCGTTTCAGCAAAATCGAATGACTTTCACAACGAGAAACGGGATGTACCGCATACTGATATGGGGTGGGAACTCTACCCAGAGGGTCTGTATGAAATCCTTGAGCGAATCAACCGTGAGTACCATCCCAAGCAGCTGATGGTGACCGAAAACGGCGCCAGCTACGCGGATGGCCCGGACGAAACGGGAAAAGTCCACGACCAGAGGCGCATCGATTACCTGCAGACCCACATCCATCAGATTTGGCAGGCAATCCAGGCGGGTATCCCCGTGACAGCCTACTTGCAGTGGTCCTTGATGGATAACTTCGAGTGGGCCAGGGGCTATTCCCAACGCTTCGGTGCCATCCATGTCGACTACGAAACACAGAAGCGCACCATCAAAGACAGCGCTTACTGGTACAGCGATGTTATCAAACGAAACGGATTGCTATCAGACTGAGGTATTAAAATCCTTAGCGATGGAGGTTTTACGCCATGCCTTCTAAAACTGTGCCGCCTCTGATTGGAGATACTTTGCTAACGCCCCCGCCGGTTGAACCCGTAGGGGGTTTTGTTGATGTAAAGGGCGAGACTTTTTACAAAATTCAGCACTACGATGCCATGCCGCCATTTTTCATGAGCCTCGTCAGCGGCGCTGATCACTGGCTCTACATATCCTCAACGGGCGGGCTTAGCGCGGGCAGAATCAATGCGGAACACGCCTTATTTCCATACTACACCGAAGATAAACTAACTGAGAACAGTGAAAACACGGGTGTAAAAACCATCTTACGAGTTACAAATGCAAGCCAAACATACCTTTGGGAGCCATTTTCACTTCGCCAGGATGGGCAATACAATGTCGAGCGCAATCTATACAAGAATATTCCCGGAACTGCCCTGATCTTTGAAGAAATCAATCAAACTCTTGGACTAATTATGCGCTATAGCTGGCGGACGGGAGATCGCTTTGGGTTTATCAAAACTTCCTGGCTTAGTAATCTCCAATCAACTCCTTACGATGTGGAAGTGCTGGACGGGCTGCAGAATCTTCTGCCGGCGAACGTCAGCTCAGCAACCCAGAACATTTTCAGCTGCTTGCTGGATGCCTATAAACGCAGCGAATTGGATGAAGAGACAAATCTTGGTTTGTATGGTCTTAATTCGCGATTGACAGATCTGGCTGAGCCCAGCGAATCGTTGGCTGTGAACGTGGTTTACCAGATAGGGCTGGAACCACAGTCTGTTCTACTTTCTTCCAAACAGCTTACCAATTTCCGTTTTGGGGGAAGCCCTGAAACTGAGATGGAAGTTCGGGGCGAACGTGGGGCGTATTTTGTGCACGCGAACCTGCACCTGGAAGCGGAACAGACAGTCAGTTGGCACTTGGTTGCAGATGTGGACCAGGATCACACCGCTCTTGCGCGTTTGCGAGACTTTCTGAGCCTATCCCTGGAAGCGAAGCAACTTGCTCTTGAGAAGGACATTGCCTTAAATACATTGAACTTGCAGGAGAAAATTGCCAACGCTGATGGCTTGCAAGTCTCAGAGAAGATCAATGCCAGCTCGCACCATTTTGCAAACGTACTTTTTAACGTCATGCGCGGTGGCATCTTCGCGCAAAACTATTGGATCCAGAAATCCGACCTGCTTGATTATCTCTCCGCCCACCAAAAGGATCTTCCCGTCACACACGCTGACTTCTTTTCAGCTTTGCCGGACAGGTTTAGCCTGTCTCAGATGCGTGAACACGCAGCAGAATTAGATGATACCAATTTGCGCCGCCTGCTGAACACCTATCTGCCCCTGACATTCAGCCGCCGGCATGGCGACCCCAGCCGACCATGGAATGTGTTTTCCATCAATCTAAAAAAGGCAGATGGCTCGCAACGCCTGGATTATGCGGGAAATTGGCGCGACATTTTTCAGAATTGGGAAGCATTGGTTTACTCGTACCCCCAATTTACCGAAGCTACCATCGATACTTTCTTGTGTGCCACCACGGCGGATGGATATAACCCCTACCGGGTTAGCCGTGCTGGAATTGATTGGGAGGTCCCCGAGGAGGGCAATCCCTGGTCGAACATTGGCTACTGGAGCGATCATCAAATTATCTATCTTCTTAAACTAATGGAAGCCAGCGACCGTTTTCATCCCGGAGAGTTGCGTCAGCGGCTGGATACCCCGTCTCTGAGTTTTGCGAACGTGCCCTATCGGATAAAACCCTACGAGGACTTGCTGAAAGATCCACACAGCACGATAGTGTTTGACCATACACTTCAAGAGAGCATATTACAACGAGTGCATCAGTATGGTACAGATGGACGTTTATTGTCAAACGCAGACGGGAAGGTGATCCATGCGTCGCTGACCGAAAAGCTGCTCACACTTTTGTTGGCAAAGCTGGTCAACTTCGTCCCCGAAGGCGGTATTTGGATGAACACCCAACGCCCCGAATGGAACGACGCGAACAACGCCCTGGTGGGCTATGGGCTATCAGCGGTCACGCTCGGATACCTGCGGCGCTTCGTCGCGTATTTTCGCAGCCTGATTGAGAATGAAAAAGGCGAGTTTTCCATTCACACCGAAGTTGCTGAATGGCTCAGGGCGATCTCTCAGGTTCTCGAGGACTTCCATCCGAATTTGGCAGGCGAATTCACCCCGGAAACGCGCAGGCAAATGATGGACGCACTTGGCGAAGCTGGCAGTGGCTATCGCTCTGTGATCTACAAAGACGGTTTTAGCGGAACTCAAAGCCAATTGCCGGCTGATGACCTTATCGCGTTTTTGGAAACCACGCAGGAATATCTGGAGCATAGTTTGCGCGCCAACCGGCGTACAGACGCGTTGTATCACTCATACAATCTGCTGCGCCTTGAACCGAATTGCGCATATGTGGACCACCTCTATGAAATGCTTGAAGGACAGGTTTCCATCCTTTCTTCTGGTCTGTTAGGCGCTGAAGAATCGCTTTTACTCCTGGACAGGTTACGCCATTGTTCGCTCTACCGGGCGGATCAGCACACTTACATCCTTTATCCGGATCGGGCGTTGCCCTCTTTCCTCAATAAAAACACCTTGTTGCCTGAACAACTAAGCCATCTGAAGTTACCCTTCAAGTTGGTAGAAGGTCAGGACACCAGCCTTTTCACCAAGGATGTTCATGGTCAGTTTCACTTTGGCAGCAGCCTGCGCAACAAAAATGATGTTCGGAAAGTTTTAGATTTCCTGAAAAGCAAACCTGAATATGCGGTGCTGGTGGAACAGGAAAGTGATGCCATTCAACACGTGTTTGAAGAAACGTTCCACCACGCTGAATTTACGGGGCGTTCCGGCACCTTCTTTGCGTACGAAGGCTTGGGGAGCATCTACTGGCACATGATTTCGAAACTGCTTTTGGCCGTTCAAGAAACAGCGATTCGCTTCAAAGACGAAGCTGTAGCACAAAAACTGTGCGATTTCTACAGGGATGTCCGGGCTGGATTGGGGTATCAGAAAACACCTGCTGAATATGGCGCCTTCCCCTCGGATCCATATTCCCACACTCCAAAAGGGCGAGGAGCGCGTCAGCCGGGGATGACCGGCATGGTGAAGGAAGAAATCCTGACCCGCCAGTTGGAAGTTGGAGTGCGGTTCGAAGAAGGGCGCCTGGTCTTCGACCCTTATCTGCTCGATCCATCAGAGCTTCTCTCTGCGCCTCGTGAGTATACCTTTATGGATGTCCTCGGTAAGGAGCAAACGCACCATTTTCCGGAAGGAACCATGACCTCCTTTGTCTGCCAGACCCCTGTTTTGATTCAATTCGGCGACCGCGATGAAATAGAAATTCACCATGCGGAAGGAACCTCCCGTAAACTAAGCGGACTAAGGTTGGACGTGGAATCTAGTCAGCATATCTTCTGGCGGGATGGCGTGATCAAGCGACTGGTTGTGACATTTTCGCGCGGGGAATAAGAAAGCCCGACTAATTGGTCGACTGAGGTTAAATGTGGGTGCGATCCTCTGTTGATCGCACCGATAATGCCCCAATTGTTTCCTACGCCTTAGGGTTGTTGATCGTAACAGTTTATCTGTGTAATAGATTCTACTATTCCCCAAACGCGGTTCCTTCGAATATCAGACTGGTATTACTTCCCCATCCGATGTCATGAAAACCATTATTCACATATTGTAAAAAGCTGGAATAAGGCCAATCTTTTGCCGATTCAACCAACCCATGTTTGACCGGGTTTAAATGAATATATTCAATGTGTCGGGATAAATCATCATTGTCACGAATGGTGTGTTCCCAAAATCGTCTTTGCCAGATTGCAGTCTCGCCCCTTTTTATTCGGGAATCGCAAAGGTTCGAATTCACCTCGAAATGATCAGAATACATCCTTGAAAAATAACGCTTCAATTGACCGATCCGCATGGAATAATCAAAATCATTTTCATTCATTGTCCATATGAAGTGTATATGATCAGGAAGGATACAGAACGCATCAATTGAAAATGGGTGGTAGGTCCTTACCCTTGAGATAGCGAGGTCAAGTAATTCAATGGCTTGATTGGATGTGAATATTTTCTTGCGTTGGTATGTCACCAGGGTGAAAAAGAATGTTCCCCCGAGAATGTATGAGCGGCGGTAATTAGGCATGGACTAATTTTATTTCAAAAACAATGAATTCGTACTTTTGGTGCGTTCAAAAGCAGAACGCACCCTACGAAACTAAACCACATAGATAATCAAAAAGTCACTCTACAAAAATGAAATGCAGAGTGACTTTTTGGATTTATACAGAGGTCCTAATGTGGGTCGGACCTATTCATTTGGCATTTAGGGCACAATCCTTCAAAGAAGGTACGGTGTTTCTCAATGATGTAGCCTGTTGCGCTTGCCGCTTTTTCATCGAGCCGCGCATCGTATGGCAACGGCGCATCACACACCGCACCACATCCTTGGCAAATTAGATGATAATGTTTTTCAGCATGCCCTTCAAACCGATCCGAATCTGGCAGTTTTACCTGGAGTACTTCTCCCTGTTGAGCCAAAACATTCAGATTGCGATACACAGTGCCGCGACTGATCCTTTCGTCAAGGGCTCGAACATCCAGGTAGATCTGATCCGCGTTGGGATGGTCGCAGCGTGCTTGAACTGCATCCAGAATTAACTGGCGTTGATGCGTGTGTCGCTGGGGTTTCATCAGCTTTTTTCCAGACGGCGTGGGCAGTGCCTACACGGAACCGGGTAAAGTCGCCTGGATCAACCCATTGTTGTCCAATTTAGCGAGCTCCTGCACTTTGGCAAAGTCCAAACCCGCGGCATGCGTGAAGCGCTCACCATATTCAGCATCCGCCAGGAAGCAATGGACAGCATGGCGGTATTTGATGTTCTCGGTCACGGAAGCAATATCCCCAGCTGTATTTTCGATCAGAATCTGCTTTTTGTCTTCTGTCAACAAGCGCCATAAATTCCCTCCAGCACGGAAACAGTCATCGGTGGGGTCATCCTTCGGGTCAAAACGGTACATTGCACCTTCGAGATCAAGGGGAGGTTCCATGGCTTCAGGCTGAGCAGTCCAAACGCCATAACTATTCGGAGTGTATGCTGGCGCGGCGCCATAGTTGCCATCCACTCTCATCGCACCGTCACGGTGGTATTCGTTGACTTCCACCTTGGCACGGTTCACAGGGATATGGTTGTGGTTGACACCCAGGCGATAACGTTGGGCATCGCCGTAAGAGAAGAGCCTGCCCTGCAGGAAACGATCGGGGCTAAACCCGATTCCAGGAACGACATGGGCGGGTGTGAACGCGGCTTGCTCCACCTCAGCAAAGAAGTTTTCAGGGTTGCGATTTAGCTCCAGAACGCCGACTTCAATCAGCGGGTATTCGGCGTGGCGCCAGATCTTGGTGATGTCAAATGGGTTTTCGCAGTGGTTCTTTGCCTGCGCTTCGGTCATGATTTGCACATACATGGTCCACTTTGGGAACTCTCCTCGCTCAATTGCCTCGAATAGGTCCTTACCATGATACTCACGGTCCATGCCGTTAATGGTGGCAGCTTCTTGATTGGAGAAATTTTTGATGCCCTGTTGGGTTTTAAAATGGAACTTGCACCAGAAACGCTCATTTTTGGCGTTGTAGAACGAGAAGGTGTGCTCTCCGAAGAAGTGCATATTTCGGAAAGAAGCCGGGATGCCGCGATCACTCATCACAATAGTAATCTGATGGAAACATTCAGGAAGCAAAGTCCAGAAATCCCAGTTATTTTGGGCAGAACGGCGACCTGTTTGGGGATCGCGTTTGACTGCACGATTCAAGTCCGAGAAATTGTGCACATCGCGAATAAAAAAAGTGGGAGTATTGTTGCCAACGAGATCCCAGTTGCCCTCTTCGGTGTAAAACTTGACTGCAACACCGCGAATATCACGCTCGCAGTCGGCTGCGCCTCGCTCGCCCGCGACGGTTGAGAAGCGTAAAAATAGCTCAGTCTCTGCGCCTGGCTGAAGAACCTTTGCCTTGGTGTACTGGGAGATATCGTGAGTCACGGTGAGTTTACCGTAGGCACCCCAGCCTTTGGCGTGCATACGGCGTTCGGGGATGACTTCGCGGTTGAAGTGTGCCATTTTTTCCATCAGCCAAACATCCTGCATCACAACCGGACCTCGTGGTCCCGCGGTAATGGAGTTTTCGTTATCAGGAATGGGAGCACCTACTTCGTTCGTGAGTTTTTTGTGGTCGTCCATAATTTGATCCTTTCGTTTGTTTGTATGTGTTTTTCTCAGGGATACGTGCTGCTACAGCGATAAGCAAATCGCGAGCATCCATGAATAGGCACAGATTTTTGGTAGCATCAGCATTCCGATGCGAGGATTTTTATTGGCCCATAATACAACGGGTAAATAAAACGCAAAGCTGAGAATGATTGCAAGCCACATGAGCGATAGTCCGGGGATAACAATTCTGTTGGCAAAATACAACCCGGAAACAAGTAAGCCTTGCAAGAAAAAAGGAACATTACGAAAAATTCCCCATTTCACGGGAGGAAAACGCTCCTTCCATTGGTTTTGAGGAAGAAGACAGAGGAAAATACGAATGGCAGTTAGGGCGTAAACAAGGAAAGACCAAGCGTTAATCCCTTTTGGAGAAAATACCAACAAGCCAATCTGCCAAAGAAGCAAGTAGAAAATGGAAATGGTGATTGAGGTTATCTGCTTGCCAATACCGAGGGCTTTTCGCAGTTTTTCTTCTTCGCCAGATTTAATCACCATCAGGCGTGGCACCAAGTGGAAAGCATCCCCGCCTGCCAGGCTCAAAGCCGCTGCGCCCGCAAGCAGTCGTGCAGGGTTTCCGGACGAAGTGGAAAAAAACACAATGCTGATTGTCAGCGCAAAAACCAAGTACGACGTGTCAAAAATTGCTTCGATCGTACCAAATACCCGCTTCATTCGGATTCATCCTTTGTCTTGGCTTTGGCGATCGAACTGATATGAAAGGTGACGCTTGCCCCAATCATGATTAAGACCACGATGATCCATACTTTTTGGGTTAGTGCCATCGAGAGCAGAAGAGTCGACCAAAGCCAAATCAAGCTGGTTCTGACCGTCTTCGGGGAGAGCCCGGTTCTGCGCTCATAGTTTTCGATATGCTCGCGGAAGACCGGGATTCTTAATATCTGAGCTTTAATTTAAGGCGCTGATGAAAAACAAGCGACAGAAACCAACACAAATGGAGTTGTAGGCCAGACAGGCAGCAATAATCCTATGGCTCCCAAGCCTAAGAAAATAAAACCCAATCCCACGAGAAAAATCGTTTTCAGCTGCAAACCACCGCCATTTTTTTATTGATATTAGGACTTATTACTAATATATCATCGATGTGGAAATACGTGTGAGATCAATTGGCTCTCACAGGAAACCTAACTTTTTAATGCTGTTGAAAGTGCTAACAGGTTCAGCGTTGTTCTTATAAGGAACTTCTACATTGGCGTAGAGAGGACTACCAGTGATTCTTGTGAATTCTTTCCTTCAGGGAATATGTCTTCTGCTCGACCTGCACAGCATCGTTCTTCGGCTTTCCAATTGCAATGAAGCAAGGCATTAGGTAGTCCTCTGGGAAACCAAGTACGTCTCTTACCCATTCAGCTTCGTCCCCTAATGGAATTCGCAAGGTTGCTCCCAAACCCTCTGCAGTCGTAGCCAGGAATATGTTTTCAATACAACACCAAATTGAGGCAAATCCGTTTAGATGTGAAAGATTTTCCGGATGGAGAATATCTGTTTTCTGCTTCAATAGCGGGATAACCAGAAAAGCTGCTTCAAGCAGCATTCTGTGCTGCTTTGGGACAGCGATTCGATAAGCCTCTTGTTG
>CAYPBU010000022.1:24735-27370 GCA_964409045.1 uncultured Anaerolineaceae bacterium
CTTCAAGCAGCATTCTGTGCTGCTTTGGGACAGCGATTCGATAAGCCTCTTGTTGGCATTCATCATCCAGATGCCAGTCACGGATAATTGATTCAACTTCACCGTCAGAGAAATGAACCGGAATCCGTTCTATGCACCTTGCTGTTACAGTTTTATCCGTGATTACGATGAAGTGCCAGTCCCGCATGTGATCATTTGTAGGCGCTTTCATTCCTGCGCCAATGATTCTCTCTATAACCTCTTCCGGAATGGTATCGGCTGAAAAATCCCTGATGGTTCTTCTTGAATTTACCACTTCATAGAAATCCATATTTTAGCCTCTCTTGTAATACCTACTAGATGATACACCTGCTCGGTGACTACATTCACCAAGTAGAAATCTCATCCTTTGTTAAAATATCTAAGGATGGTCAGCGCTTTCAGGGTGATGAACCTGCTCGGTTTCCTGACCTCTTCCATCATGAAATGCACATTCCCCGGATGCTGGTTTTCAAGAGGCCAACGCCCATCACTTTTTTGTTTGGCTCGCAGCCAGTCCAGGGCTGGCTGGATGCGAGGGTCATACGGAACCTGCTCATGGGCAAAGTATTCCAACGCTCTTAATAAGTCATACCGATATCGATATGGGTACGACAGCTTCCTAAAACGTTTGTCCGGGTTATCCATGAACAATCGGTTGAATAGAAGAAATTCAATGGCATTATCTTCCGCATTTTGGAGCCCTGAAAGCCCGTGACCCGGGACGGAAGCGCGGAATTGCGCCAGACCTTCCAGGACGCAGATGGTGGCGTGTGGGTCTCCCTTTTCCGAATCGAGATCCCACGTAAAGCCCCCATCCCGCTTTTGAACGTCGATGAGATGCTCTGCAAGCTTGACGATTCGCGGGTCGTCAGGACAGAAATAGGAGGCGTAGTTCAATACCATCCCATCCACGCATGTGTCACCGGGATGGTCTTTTATTTTCGATAGATTCATCCCCCCATTCGGTTTCTGGCACTCGTCAAACATTCTCAGCACCATCTCCCGGCAGGGTTTGACCGTCGTCGAGATGCAAAGGTTCTTGAGATCCAGCAGAGTGTAATGGGTGGAAGTCCACTTGGGCTGGTAGTAATAAATTCCCCAATGTCCATCAGGGTTTTGATGGAAGAGAAATTCTGCGCCATACCCTTCCACTTCAATTCTGTTTTGCAGTTCCACAAGGATTGCTTGGTCCGAGCCCAACAGGTATTTGTGGGTCAGGTACTGGATTGAAACGTCCCCCTCGAGCAACCAGTTTATTACATCATCCATCTATTACCTCACCACCAAGCTCTTAAATTGGTTCTGTGTCTTGACTGATATCCGGGGCTTCAGGATGGCTGACGAAAAATTCAATCGATTTCGCCATCGCAGCCATGAGTGAAGCCACCTCGGTTTCCAACCCCTCCCACTTGTCAACAACCTCGCCCAGGTAAGCTTTTCTTGCCTGATCGAGCAAGGCTGCCAGGTCATTCGGTAACTGCGGATAAACCCACTCTGCAGCCAGATCTTTGGAACCTATTTCGCCAGTGGCAGCAGTCAGCCACATCCGAGCCAAAGTTAGGATCACGTTGCGTTCATCCCCTTTAACGCTCGCAATCAAGCCGGGCAGGCAGTCTCTCATTGCCCTTTGTATGTCAAGCTTTGGAATGGGTTCAAACACATCTTCGGCTTTTGGTCCAAATAGATTGACGCTGTTTTTCCGCAATTGCGCTAAAAGAATCGTCAGATCCGGATCGATGGATGCGCCAGGGATATCCCCTTTCTCGAACTGATCTCTTAACCACTCCCCGTACATGAATTCAATTTTTGGAGGAAAATGCCAGGGAACAACCTCTTTTTGGTTGACAACTGTCACCTCGAGCGGTCTCACAGCGTTTGGCACCCCAGGTCTTCCGGAGATTAGCATCAAACGTTTGGCAAGCTCATTTCGAGTTTCTTTGGATAAGCTGCAATCCGTCACAACTAAAATGTCCACATCGCTGTTGACCCGCAACCCACCCATGACAGCGGAACCATATAGGTAAACGCCTATTAGGGAACCTTCCAGCAGTTCCGTGACTACCTGTAACGCCTGGACAGCTTCGTTGGGTATTTCTTTGTGGTCCAAATCAATCCTCCGCTTGGATCAGCCTTGGTGAAATAATTCTAGTTCAGTTTTGCTCCAAAGTAATTTTTATGATGTTTGTCGTTTATTGGCTACTGTTCATCCAACGCTTTCAATCTCTCAAGCCAGCGCAGAATGCTTCCGTGATTAAAGAAATCCAACAAGGCACCATCCCAGAATCGTTCAGCTCTCACGGCACCAACCAAAAGCGCTATCACACATTTTGGTTCAAAAGCAGACACATCCGCAGCTTTCATGGATTCTCCGCTCCATTCAAGTCCGCTCGCTGCGAGCGTTTCAATGTACTTTGTGTGTTCAAGTTCAGGATGCAATTCGCAGTACCTGAAAAGGTCTTCGTGGAAAGCATTAACCATCTCCGAATAATTCACATACGGCGTTTGAATTGGATGTTCTGGAGTTCCATCATTGTTTGTATCAATCAACCATTCGCCAATGTTGCCATTTTTGACCAGAGGTATGTACTTTGTCAGTTGTTCAAACTTACCCATC
>CAYPBU010000023.1:0-27119 GCA_964409045.1 uncultured Anaerolineaceae bacterium
CTGGATCATTTCTTTGAAGTTCTCGACGTTCAGCGGGATGGCAGATTCGTCGTCGGGCGTGGGCATAGGCGGGAATTCTTCAGCGCTGATGCCCTTGATATCGGTGTTAAGCGTGCCGCACTTCACGTTGAGGGATTGGGTACGCGCGTCGAGTGTCAGGGTTACCTCTTCGCTGGGGAGATTGCTCACAAGGTCTCCGAAGGTGCGTGATGGGATCGTCAACCCGCCTTCCTCGCTGACCTTTGCTCCGATCCAGGCGCTGATTCCCAGCTCGAGGTTGGTAGCCGAGAGGCGCAGGCGACCCTCGTCGGTCTTAATGAGGATGTTCGAGAGAACAGGAAGCGTGCTGCGGGAAGTTACAGCGCGGGAAACCACGTTGACGCCGTGGGCAAGTTGCTGCTGTTGAACGATTACTTTCATGAGATCCTCCACGATTGGCTTTGTTTATCCGGTTAAGTATACCCGTAAGAGGAGGTTTTTTCCAGAAATGTGTACTTCCAGGGGTGGAAATTTTGACCTCAGGAAGCTTTTTGCAACCGGTTATCCCGCCAGGTGGTCTTTGGGACGCTTGCTTCCAAAAATCCAGCACGGCTTTGCGGGGGAATGCGCGTAGGAACGATCCTGGATGTTATAATTTTGCCAGAAGTTGAGCCTGCAATTCGGTGCAGCATCAGTATTATGCCAAAAGGATAGCCTGCCATGCCCTCATCTGCCGATCTGGAATCAAGTCAGCCAAACCCCCTGGAAGAAATCCTGAGAGGTGTCCCGCTTTGCCAGTCACCCTGCCAGACTCCCGAAATGGACCAGGAAGAGGCCCTGCGCATCATTGACCTCTCTGAAATTGCGGGTATCCCGATCGTGATCGACGGTGGATGGTCGGTTGACGCCCACCTGGGATGGCAGACCCGGCCGCATTCCGACCTGGATATTGCCATCAACCAACAGTATCTCCCCCGATTTTTGGGCATCCTCAGCCGCCTGGGCTATGGGCATGTGCCGCGGGGTGACCAGTGGGAGCATAATTTTGTGCTTGAAGATGGCAGTGGACACCAGGTGGACATCCATTCCTTCATCCGCAACGACCAGGGGCAGATCGTCGGCGGGGTCGAATACCCGGGCGATTCTCTCACCGGGCAGGGCAAGATCGGGCATGCCAAAGTCGGCTGTATCAAAGTGGATTGGCTGGTTGACTTTCATCTTGGTTATCCCTTCGACGAGAACGATTACAACGATGTGAAATTCCTCTGCAACCTGCACCGACTTCCTTTGCCTCCTGAATATCAATCCTACGAGGAAGCGCTTTATACAGGCAAAGCTCCCGATCGCTGGCAAGTTCCGCAGCAGTTTTCTGCTCGCGTACCCCAAACCGCCGCAGAATATCTTTCGCTGATCAATTTGTTGGATAAAACCCAGGTTGAAAGACTTACCTCCGAGACGAAAGCCAAATTCCTGGAGGTACAGGAAGCCCATTCCGGAGCTCAAAATGTGACCCTCGCGCATTTGGTTAACGCGGGCTTGAGATCTGGGGTGCTCTTAGTTGAGGATGGGCAGGGAGTGGGAGCCTGCGAACTGCTTCTCTCAGAAAATTACCCGGTAGAAGAAGACGAAAAAGGGAAATTGAACCACCAGTGGCAAATCCGGCAACTCAGCCTGGCAAAATGGGCGGAATATGCTTCCGTATTTATGTACCTCCTGAATGCTGCTGTCGCTGAAACCTGGCGCGCCGGCGGCAAACACCTGAGCGTTTCGCCACTGGACGACATTACGCAACCTCGCCCAGCCTTGCCCAGGCGATACGACCCAGCTGATATCGGTTATGCCAGTTTTTACGCGCGTGCCGGTTTCAAACGGATCGAGCCAGTTCCCGGCAGCCGCTGGGGCATCGAGAAACAATAACCTGACGACATCCCGGCTCACTGTTTTCACCCGGGCTGGGGTATCAATCAGATCTCCTTACATTAATCAGAAAGGATTGCGATGTACACAATCTCTCTAACTCCAGAAATGCAAGCCAGCGCGCTCGTGTTGGGCTGCATGCGCTTGACGCGCCTCTCAGGTTCTGAACTGGACACGCACCTCAAAACCGCCCTCGAACTGGGCATCAACTTTTTTGACCATGCTGATATTTACGGTGGCTTTGGCGCTTGCGAGCGCCACTTTGGTGAGTGGCTGCGCGCCAACCCTCATCTGCGTTCACAAATGCTGATCCAATCCAAGTGCGGCATCGTACAGAATGAAACCCGCCAAAACGTTTCTTTTGACTTCTCATATGGGCACATCCTCAAGTCGGTTGAGAATTCTCTGCAAAATCTGGGGATCGAGCGGCTTGACGTCCTGCTTTTACATCGCCCTGATGCGCTTTTTGAGCCGGAAGAAGTGGCAGCCGCCTTCGACACGCTCTTTGCGAGCGGAAAAGTGCGCGCTTTTGGTGTGAGCAACATGCATTCCGGTCAGATAAAGTTGCTCCAGCGTGCCACAAGCCACAAATTGGTCGCCAACCAGCTCCAGTTTGGTCCCGGTCACACCGGTATGATTGACCACGCGCTGCGGATGAACACGACCCTGCCATTTTCTGAGGATCGTGACTCGGATACGCTGGATTACTGCCGGATGCACAGTATGACCATTCAAGCCTGGTCGCCGTATCAATTTGGCTTGGTAAAAGGGACTTACATGGATAACCCCGACTATCCCGAGTTGAACGCGGCGCTGGAAGAGGTTGGGCAAAAATATGGGATCACCAAAAATGGGGCGGTGGCAGCCTGGATTGCGCGCCATCCGGCAAAGATGCAATTGATCGCCGGCACGATGAACACCGGGCGCCTGCGTGAGATAGCCGCCGGGATGGACATCCCGCTCAGCCGTGTGGATTGGTACCGCATCTATGCCAGTGAAGGGCGCTACTTGCCCTAAACCTCAAGCTGATGTGACCCTAACCTCTGGAAACTGATTTATAAAGAGGCAATTGTTTGGACAGAAACATTAACTGAATAAAAAATGTGCATGAGAAACGTGAAGTCAATCAAAATACATGCTTAGAATTGGAAAGTGCTGACCACTTACAAGTAAAAAGGAGAGATCATGATCACGGCAAAAGAGTACCAAAAGATGCTGGAAGGCAACCGGGATGTCATCAAAGAACAGATCAAGGGGGTGAGTGAGTCTGAAATGCTAACCCAACCTCCCAACGGCGGCAACTGCATGCTGTGGACTTTGGGGCATCTTACTAACAACCTGATCTCGATCCTGGGTGTTCTGGGAGGAGAAAAACCACAGGGTTTGGCAGACCTGAGCCGATTTGAATACGGATCCGGACCGGTTTTGTGTCCTGAGCCAGAACTGGTGTCAGCTTTGGACCTAATGAAAGCTTATGACTCATTGCACCAGGCGGTGCTTGAGAAGATTGCCCCGATGACCGATGCTGATTTTGATGAAGAAATCAATCCGTATGAGAATCCTACGCGGCGCGGTTGGATGTTGTTTTTCATGGAATTTCACCACGCCTACCACATCGGGCAGCTGGAACTGCTGCGCAACCTGGCGGGGCATACCGAAAAGATCATTTAAGCTTGTTTTACAGCTTTTTGACCAAAATTAGCTGGGATTAACTAACACCAGAGCTTCTTTATCCGCGAATACCAGTACATTCGGATGTAATTGCAGGATCGAAGCGGGCATCTGCGGGTCAACAGGACCGTTGATCATCCGGGCGATGGCTTCGGCTTTCTTGGATCCGCTCGCCAGTAACAAGATCAATTTCGCGCTCAATATCGAGCGCATACCCATGGTGATCGCTTGCCGCGGCACTTCTACTTCGCTGGCAAAGAAGCGCGCGTTGGCTTTGATGGTTTCTTCATTCAGGTCAACCAGGTGGGTCTGAGCAAAGAAAAAACTATGGGGCTCGTTGAAGGCGATATGACCGTTATCGCCAATGCCAAGTAGCTGAATATCCGTCCCGCCCAGCGAGGCAACCAGGTCATCGTAATCAGCGCATGTCCTGGCAACATCCCGGGTCAGTCCATCGGGGACATGGGTGTTTTCGAGGGAGATATTAATCTGGTCAAAAAGGTTATGTTGCATAAAGTAACGATAACTTTGCTCGTGCTCCGGGGCTAATCCGTAATACTCGTCCAGGTTGACAGTCGTCACCTTCGAAAAATCGAGTTCCTCATGCTTATGGAAGCGGATTAGCTCCTTGTAGGTGCCAACTGGGGTGGAGCCTGTGGCAAGCCCGAGCACGCTGTTTGATTTGAGCTGCACCTGGGCAGCGATGATGCGGGCGGCTTTACGACTCATGTCGGCATAATCAAGGCATGGAACAATTTGCATGGCACACTCCAAAGGTGGTTTATCGGTATCAATATTATAAACCGAACCGGGCCGAAACAGTTCCATAGCCTATAAGCACGGGTATAATTTGAGTAATGAATAGAGAAAGAGGAGAGCATGACGGACAAATTAGCCTGGATTGATGAAGAGCTTGCTAAGCTAAAGGAAACCGGTTTCTACAACACCATTCCCACGATGGATTCTCCGCAGGGAGCCGCTGTGATCATCAACGGCAAACGGGTGCTCAACTTTTGTGCCAATAACTACCTGGGTTTGGCGAACCATCCCCGGTTGGTCGAAGCGGCCACCCAAGCCATGCAAAAATTTGGCGTTGGTCCTGGGGCGGTACGGTCAATTGCCGGCACGATGAGCCTGCACCTTGAGCTTGAGAAGCGCATGGCAGCCTTTAAACACGTCGAAGCCGCGGTCACGTTCCAATCCGGCTTTACTGCCAACGGCGCCACCATCCCCGCCCTGGTTGGCAAGGAAGATGCAATCTTTTCTGACGAACTCAACCACGCCTCGATCATTGACGGTTCGCGTCTCTCTGGCGCCAAAATTATCCGCTACGCACACTGTGATCCAGATGACCTGAGGCGAGTGATCCGCGAAGCCGCCGGCACATACCGACGCGGTTTGATTATCAGTGACGGCGTGTTTTCGATGGACGGCGATTACGCTCCTCTCGATAAACTCGTGGAAGTAGCAAAGGAATTCGACTTGATGACCATGGTCGATGACGCGCATGGTGAAGGCGTCTTGGGGGATGGCGGTCGCGGTATCGTGGACCATTTCAAGCTGCATGGCCAGGTGGACGTGGAAGTTGGCACTTTCTCCAAGGCGTTCGGCGTGGTTGGGGGTGTCGTGGCAGGTAATGCCAAAATCATCGAGTGGCTGCGCCAGCGCGGACGCCCGTTCTTGTTCTCTTCCGCCGTGACAGTACCCGATACGGCAGCCTGCCTGGCAGCGGTGGACCTGCTGGAGGAATCGACCGAGCTCGTGGACAGGCTTTGGGCAAACGCACGTTTCTTCCAGGCTGAGATGCAGAAGCTCGGATTCGACATTGGCAAGACGCAGACCCCAATCACACCTGTAATGCTGGGTGAAGTGCAGTTGGCACGTCAGTTCAGCCGCGAATTGCTGGCTGAGGGGATCTTCGCAGGCTCACTCGGCTTCCCAACGGTACCGGTGGGCAAGGCGCGCATCCGCGTGATGATTTCCGCCGCCCACAGCCAGGACGATCTTGAACAGGCACTCGACGCCTTCGAGCAGGTCGGCAAGCGGCTGATTGGATAACCATTAATTCAAAGCAGAAACAGGGTTAAGCGGCCCTGTTTCTGCTTTAACCGCCCGAAATTTTTGCACAAATGGCAGGACTTGTAAGAAAATTAGCAATCTTTGTCGAATTCACACCAAAACAATAGTATTATGGTAAAAAAAGTAACATTCAATATTATTGCCTGCTATAAATTGTTCACTAAAAGCACATAAATTTTGAGACAGAAGTACCTTACTAGGACTTGCGCTAATAACCTGAGGGGTTCATGGGCAGGGGAACTTTGTTGTTAAAAACGCCAGGTCTGACGAAGCGAAAAAGCTAAAAGACAGAACCAGGAGAGTTATGACCGTTCGTTATGCGTTTTTGGTTTTAGAAGAGCATCCCTATGGCAGAGATATGCTCCAAGCACTACTGGAAGCCGGGTTCGTGCCAGAAGTTGTCATCCAGGAAGTATCCGCGATTGGGGACGAAGAGCGCCAGAAATTCTTAGACCGTATGGAAGGCTGTCCGCTTGCGCCAAGAGTCAACCAACTGCTGGTCGGCAAAAATGTCCCCATCTACAGTGTGGCCAATCACAATGGCGAAGCTTGTTTCCAACTCCTGCAGAAGTACCAACCAGAACTGCTGGTGTTGGGCGGCACACGCATCATCAAGGAGCGCATTCTTTCTATTCCACCCAAAGGCACGCTAAACGCGCACCCAGGTTTGTTGCCATGGCTAAGGGGATCTGCCTCTGTCGGTTGGGCGCTTTACAAAAACCTGCCGATTGGTGCCACTGTGCATTTCATTGATCCGGGCATTGATACCGGAGATATTGTTCATCGCGAACAACTCGCTGTTGTGCACGGCGATACCTACGAAAGCCTCAATGGTAAAGTTTCCCGGTTGTCAGCCCAACTCATGGCTCAGGCGGTTCGGGACGTTGTGGAAGGTACTGTGGTCCGAATTCCCCAAGACCCTTCTGAGGGCGAAACCTTCCGTGTGATCCCTGAGGATCTGCTAGAAATTGGCAAGCAAAACCTCGCCCAAGGCACTTATTCCCATTTTTCAGACTAATTGGAGAACAGAAACGCAATGGATACAGCCCTCACTTACGCACAAAACCTGGACAAAGACGACGAGCTGGCAAGTTTTCGTTCACATTTTTACAAACCTGATGATGAAATGATCTACATGGATGGGAATTCTCTTGGGCGTCTTCCCATTGAGACCATCCAAAACATGGAACGTCTGGTCAAGGATGAATGGGGAACCCGTCTGATCCGTTCCTGGGGCGAAAAGTGGTTTGAGTCTTCCACGAAAGTGGGCGACAAATTGGCAAAATTGATCGGAGCTTCGGATGGTGAGGTCGTCATCAGCGACTCCACCACTGTAAATCTATTCAAGTTGACCATGGCAGCACTTGAAATGCGCCCCTCAAGCAAGAAGATCGTCACAGATGTCTTCAATTTTCCGACCGATCTCTATGTGTTACAGGGCTGCAACCATCTGAAAGGAGATTCTTACCAGATTGAACTGATCAACAGCCGTGATGGGGTCTCGATTGACTGGCAGGATATCGTGAAAGCTATTGATGACCAGACCGCCCTGGTCACGCTCTCGCACGTGGTCTTCAAGAGCGGTTTTATGTATGATGGAAAGGCACTCACAGAGTACGCCCACAGCAAGGGCGCCCTGGTTCTTTTGGACCTTTCCCATTCGGTGGGGTCGGTGCCAGTAGAACTGGATGAGTGGGGGGTTGATTTCGCTGTTGGTTGTACTTACAAATATCTCAATGGCGGTCCGGGTTCCCCAGCGTTTCTATATGTCAGAAAAGATTTGCAGGAAACAGCACTCTCACCTATCTGGGGATGGTTTGGAGATGGGAAGCCATTCGCGTTTGACCTGGAATATAGCCCTTCTCCGGACATCCGCCGTTTCTTGTGTGGGACAACCTCAGTGATGTCCATTGAGGCGATTGAAACCGGCGTGGAGCTTCTGCTTGAAGCTGGGATGGATCGCTTGCGCAAGAAATCCCTTGGGTTGAGTAACTATATGATCGACCTGGTGGACCAGGTGTTGACTCCATTTGGCTTTAAAGTGGGTACGCCCAGAGATCCGGCTTTTCGGGGTTCGCATGTCAGCATCCAACACCCCGATGGCTACCGCATTAACCGGGCGCTGATTGAGGATATGAATGTCATCCCGGACTTTCGGGAACCCAATAACATCCGCCTGGGACTGACCCCGCTTTACACATCCTATGAAGATGTTTGGAAAACAGTGGAGAGGCTGCGTGTCATCATGCATGAAGGCAAACATGAACGTTATAGCAACGCCCGCTCCAATGTCACATAAAGAATAGCTGGTTTTTCCTAATAGGAGGCTCAAAAAGGAATTGATTAAAAATTGGACTGCTATGTTTTCCTGTAAAAAACCATATAGATTAACAAGGAGAAATATGATTAAGAAGTTTTTTGTTGTTGCTTTAGTACTGATGATTGTCTTGAGCGCCTGCACCACCGCAGCCGTCAAAGAAGAAGTTCCTGCAGCATGTGGGACTGATGCTATTGGTTGCGCGGTCTTTACCAAGACCGACCCGATCAAAGTCGGCTATGCTGGTCCTCTTGCGGGTGATTATGCCGCTTATGGTCAGGACCAGGTAAATGCAATGCTCCTGGCAATCAAAGACGCTGGGGACATCCTGGGTTGGAAGATTGAAATGGTAGCCGAAGATGATGGCGCCTCTGCCGAAGGCGGCGCGGCTGTAGCCAACAAGATGGTTTCAGACCCGCTGTTTGTGGCAATTGCCGGTCCTGCTTTCTCTGGCGACTCTGCTGCAGCTATTCCGATTTTTGAAAAGGCAGGCGTCCCCATGATGTCTCCTTCAGCTACCAACCCTGAATTGACTGCCAAGGGCTCGAAAGTCTTCAATCGCAATGCGTTCACGGATGTCGACCAAGCGAAAGCCGCGTCCGCCTACCTGTTTGATACAGCCGGCGTGCGTAAAATTGCAATCCTTCATGATGGTGGCGATTATGGACAGGGTCTGGCCAATGGCGTCAAAGCCAATTTCACCACTGCCGGTGGAGAAGTTGTTGTCTTCGAAGCCATCACTGCTGGTGAAGCAGATTATTCTGCTGTCTTAGCCGCGGTGGCTTCAAAGTCACCAGAAGCTGTGTATTATGGCGGCTATAACGCCGAAGCCTCAGTATTAGTGAACCAGATGAAACAAGCTGGCTTGGAAAACGTCATTTTCTTTGGTGGTGATGGCATCTTTGGTACAGATTTTCTGACCAAAGCCGGTGCAAATGGTGAGGGCGCTCTCTGCACCACCATGGTCCCGCCTGCCTCTGATGCACGCACGAAGTTCGACGAAGCGTTTGTTGCCGCTTACGGTGTCAAACCTGGCACCATCACAGCCTACACCTGGGGCTCCTATGACGCCCTGGCTGTCCTGCTGCACGTCATCGAAAAGGTAGCGGTTGTTTCTGGCGATAAGCTCTACATTCCGCGCAGCGCCCTGGTGGATGCCGTTCGTAACGTCAAGGATTTCCAAGGTGTCGCGGGCACAATTTCTTGCCAGGCAACTGGCGAGTGCAATGCCTCCGGTCCAATCATCTACCACGTCAAAGATGGCGACTGGGTGGTTGTTGAATAAACTTTGATGAAAAAGCGAGGAAGAGGTTTCAAAATCTCTTCCTCGCTTCATCAATCATCTTATGAGCGTTTCTGTCAACAAATGTTTTATGGCAGATACAAGATATTTTGGCTTGATAAGGATTTGCATGCATGAAAAAGCTAAATAGGAAAGCCTTTCGCACGTTGCTCACGATAGGAAAATATGCTCGATGGGCAGTGGGTATTGCATTGGCTCTGTTCTTGACCTGGCGTATTTACCAGGTTCTCTTTGTGCAGCAGGCTTTTACCGCAGACACATGGCTCAGATTTGCTCTATCTGGTTTAATTTTGGGTGGGATGTATGCCCTGATTGCGATCGGCTACACCCTGGTTTATGGCATTATGTTCATGATTAATTTTGCTCATGGCGAAGTGATGATGATTGGCGCTTTTTGTTGTTACTTCGTTTTCGAGCTCTTGCGTTTTATCCCCTCTCCCATTGCAGGCAACCCTGACCTTGTGTTTTTAAATGCTCATCCCATCATATCCGTTGTGATTGCTTTTGTAGTAGGCATGACCGTCTCCGGGTTTTCTGGTTACTTCCTTGAAAAAATTGCTTACCGCCCGCTCCGACACGCGCCGAGGCTGATACTTCTGATCACAGCTATAGGCGCTTCGATCTTTTTACAGAATGCAGCCATGCTTCTGTTTGGTCCTCAGCGAAAGAACATTGTCAATCCCGAAATTCTGGACCGAACAGCCGGTTGGACCATCCAATTGGCAGGCAAGCCAGTGCTCATTTCGTATACCGGGGCGTTTTCCCTGATACTTTCAGCTCTACTGATGATTGGCTTGTATATCCTGGTGCAGAAAACGAAGCTAGGGAGATCGATGCGCGCCGTTGCGCAGGACCAGGACAGCGCCGCTCTGATGGGCGTAGACGTCAACCGCGTGGTCAGCCAGACCTTCATCATCAGCGGCATCCTCGCGGGCGCTTCAGGCGTCATGTGGGGTATCCACATGGGTTTGGTCAATCACATCACCGGCTCCCTGCCCGGCATTAAGGCTTTCACTGCCGCTGTATTGGGAGGTGTGGGCAATATTCCGGGAGCAATGTTGGGGGGCATCACCCTTGGAGTGATTGAATCGATGGGTCCGGCGTTGCTTGGGATCGACTTCCAGCTCAAGGATGTGATTGCTTTCCTGACCCTCATCATCGTTCTGATTATCCGTCCTTCCGGAATCCTGGGCGAAAAATTGACCGAGGAGAAACTATGAAAAAGGCAAATCTTATCTCCGGATTCACCTCTGGTCTGGTTTTTGGGATCATCCTGGTCTTCCTGTTTTTGATTGGCTTTATTGAGACAGGCGCAGGTTTGCTTTCAAAACTTTTTGGGGACCCTGTTGCCACAAACGCCTTGCCCAAGCTTGGCTACGTTATTATGTTCCTGGCTTTGATGGCAATCTGGTCGGGTTCTGGCAGTTCCAAAAAGATCAATCCGGAACGCTTCAGTCAACTTATTGTTCCGGTTCTGATAAACGGCGCCGTATTGGGTTTGACTACAGCATTGCTGGCTTTAATTTTTGGTAATTATGTTAAAGCAGGCGTGGATGTGCGGAATTACCTTGTGGCGGTGTCGCCCGCGTCGATCAAAATGCTCATGCTCAACCTGGCTGAGCCTGTCCAAGCCGCCCTGGTACTATTTGCATTAATGACCGCCGCCACATTTCTTGGCGCCTTATTGCATTTTGTTTGGAACCGGAAGCTTTCAGACAAAGTGAAAACCACTTTTTCGAGCAAATTGGAATCAGTCGGGCAGAGCAAGGTTTTCAGTTTTATTAAGCATCCCGTTGCGCGTTACGTTGCATTGGTTGGCGCGTTGGCTTTGTTCATCTTCCTGCCCAGGGTGTGGGGCTCGTACTGGAATTACGTGCTTGGCACAGTGGGTATCTACATCCTCCTTGGAATTGGATTGAACCTGATCACTGGCTGGACGGGTCAATTGGTGATCGGCTATGTGTCGTTCTTTGGCATTGGCGCCTATACTTTTGCCTTGTTGACTGCCCCCGACCCACACGGCATCATGATGAATTTTTGGCTGGCGCTAATGATTGCCGTAGCAGTCTCCGCTTTGGTGGGCTTTCTGATCGGTCTGCCAATTTTGAATCTGCGAGGAGATTACCTGGCAATTGTTACCCTGGGGTTTGCAGAAATTGTGCGCATCCTGCTAAAAAGCGACTTGTTAACTTCATTTACTGGTGGACCTCGGGGTATCAGGGACATTGGAGGTCCAACCCTTTTTGGGATGGACTTTAACAGTGACGTGAACTTTATTTACCTGATATTTGTGATGGTGATCCTGATCGCGTTTGTAGCAAACCGGCTGCAACGTTCCCGCACCGGCAGAGCTTGGGAGGCAATTCGGGAAGACCAGACCGTCGCCAAAGCCACCGGCATCAACACCTTCTCGTCCAAGCTTTTGGCTCTGACGCTCAGCGCAGCAGTAGCAGGCTTGGCTGGTGTGCTATTTGCATCACGTAATCAATTTACCGGTCCGGAGGACCACATCCTGCTGGTTTCGATTAATGTGATTTGCTTGATGATTGTTGGTGGGGTCGGCAACATTCCCGGCATTATTATCGGAGCGCTTGCGCTGAAGGGGCTGCCGGAAATTTTGCGTGAAGTCAGCAATTTCCGCATGTTGGCGTTTGGCGCACTGCTGGTTATGATGATGCTGATCAGACCGGAAGGATTCCTTCCCGCCAGGCGTCCGCGCATGAAACGACCAACGGTCGAAGAACCGCAGGAGAAAGCCGAAGAGGAAGCCTAAAATGACATACTGCATCGAAACAATAGGTGTAAGTAAGATTTTTGGCGGTCTGACGGCGGTTAACGATGTCAGTTTCTGCGTTCCGGAAAACGCAATAGCCAGTATCATCGGTCCTAATGGGGCGGGTAAAACCACGCTGTTCAACTGTATCTCCGGTTATTATTCCCCTGAAAAAGGGCAGATAAACTATTTCAGCACACCTATCCAAGGGCTGCAAACCAATGTCATTGCAAGTTTGGGCATCTCCCGAACTTATCAGAATGTGCGTTTGTTCGGTAATCTGACCGCAATTGAGAACATTCTCATAGGACATGAGACACGTTTACATGCCAATTGGATGCAAGCCATCCTACATACCCGTGGGGCAAAAAATGAGGAAGCAGAGGCTTTGGCTAACAGCTTCAGGCTGCTTGATTATGTGGGCTTGCATGGCAGGGAAAATTTCCTGGCTCGGAACTTACCTTACGGCGAACAGCGCAAGCTTGAAATTGCCCGTGCCCTGGCAAGCAAACCCCGCCTGCTGCTTCTGGATGAACCCACTGCCGGCATGAACCCGTCTGAGTCGAAATCCCTAACCGATTTTATCCGCAGGTTGCGCGACGAACTCAACCTGACGATCCTGTTGATTGAGCATGATATGAAAGTGGTGATGGAGATCTCAGACCAGATATCTGTTTTGGACTATGGGATCAAAATCGCGGAAGGACTTCCTGGAGAAATCCAATCCAACCCAAGGGTTATTGAAGCCTATTTGGGTGCGGGTGGCGGTCAGTTGACTGAAAAATATCAGCAGAGAAAGAGTAAAGCGCATGCTATCCGTTAATGATCTGAATGTTTTCTATGGTGTAATCCAGGCGCTTAAGGGCATCAGTTTTTACCTCAACCAGGGGGAGATTGTGGCGCTCATAGGTGCTAACGGCGCTGGAAAGTCCACAACATTAAAGACAATATCTGGGCTTTTACACCCGCGTGAAGGCACGATTGAGTTTAACGGTGAGAACATTACCTCGAAACCAGCCCAGGAGATCGTCAAAATGGGTATTGTGCATGTTCCCGAAGGTCGGAAAATCTTTGGGCGCATGACCGTTCTGGAAAACTTGTATATGGGTGCATTCACCGTTAGCGACAAGGTCCAAATAAACCAGGACATCCAGGCGATGTTTGAGCGTTTTCCCCGGCTTGCTGAGAGAAAGAACCAACTTGGCGGCACGCTTTCTGGCGGAGAGCAGCAAATGCTGACGATCGCCAGGGGCTTAATGTCTCATCCCAAGCTGCTGCTTCTCGACGAACCTTCCATGGGACTTGCCCCGCTATTAGTGGATCAGATATTTGAAATCATTCAGACCATCAATGAACAAGGTACCAGTATTCTCCTGGTGGAACAAAATGCCCAGATGGCTCTGGCTGTTTCAAACCGGGCTTATGTGATTGAGACTGGCACCATTACCATTGAGGGCAATGGAGACGACCTTCTCAAGAATGACAACGTAGTCAAGGCTTATTTGGGGGCTTGAGACCAAAAAAGAAAACCATTATCAAACCCAGTGTTATCCAATAAGCAGGTTCAGAAGCCTGCTTTTTTTGGCATTCTCTTTGATTTCGCGCACGTGGACGCTAAAACCTCAGGGCTTGGATTTCCGCATGTTATAATCCCGCAAGGTAATCGTCCAATGTCCAGTACCCTTTCATCCCGCGGTAAAGCCATTCTCCTCGCCCTGTTTGTGACCATGCTTTGGTCCAGTTCCATCATCCTGATCAAAAAGTATCTCGTGGACGTTCCACCACTGGCATTTACTGGCATACGCTATATGTTGGCTTTTCTGTTCCTATTACCGGGTTTGCTCAAACGCAGAGCTGAAGTGAAAACATTGAGTTCTTTTGACTGGCGCTACCTGATTATTCTTGGGTTGGTTTACTACACGATCACGCAAGGCGGGCAGTTTATGGCGTTGGTGCACCTGGACGCGATCACGATGAGCCTGCTGTTGAGTTTCACCGGTCCGATGGTGGCGGTCTTGGGCTTGATCTTCCTCAAGGAACCGGTTACGCGTCTGCAATGGATCGGGATGGCGATCTTCCTTGCTGGTGTCCTGGTCTATTTCCTGCCGGTGACGACAATCCCAAAGAGTGCCCTCGGAATGGGGTTGGCAGTTTTTACGATGATCGCCAATTCAGTTGCCGCTGTGATGGGGCGGGGGGTAAACCGTCACCAACGCCTGGACCCGATGGTGGTGACGGGCATCAGCATGGGCATTGGCGCGGTTGTGCTGCTGGGGGGCGTTATCATTTTCCAGGGCTTGCCACCGCTTGATCTGAAGGTTTGGTTGTTGTTGTTTTTGATCGCTGCTCTCAATACGGCTCTTGCTTTTTGGATTTGGAACCGCACGCTGCAATCTCTGACGGCAATGGAATCGAGCATGATCAACAATTCCATGCTGATCCAGATCACGATCCTGGCGTGGATCTTCCTGGGAGAAAGCATTTCACCAATTGGATTATTTGGATTGCTTGTCGCGGTGGTTGGGCTCTTCCTGGTGAATTGGCAGCCGGCAAAACAGCCCGTGTAATTCCACGCCTGAACTACAGGTATTTCAAGTATCAGTTGATCATCACGAAAGCCGACGCTTGCGCAGCCACATCCAAAGCGGCTGCACCAACTTTCGAATCGTATACTTCAGCGTCAACCCTGACAGCTTTTTTCCCCCGTCGCGGTAATGCACCCGCAACATCTCTGGCCAGCAGCGGTCATCCTCGGCAATGGATTTGGCGCCTTCGTGCAGGCGGAATGCCGCCAAGAGCTCAGGAACGTAGAGCAATGGAGCTTGCTTAGCCAGGCGCGTCCAGAGGTCATAATCCATGGCAAAGTAAAAACTGTCGTCCAGGGGTCCCACCTTGCGCCAAAGATCCGCGCGGAAGAACGCCGTTTGCTGGGGGATGTGCACGTAACCGCGACGCAGCTTATTCAGGTCGGTTTGAGCAGCCGGGAAGTTACCGATGACTTTGCCTTCTGCGTTGATCCAGTGGCAGTCGCCGTAGACCATGCCAACTTCGGGATTCTCTTGCAGTTTTCGGACAGCAGCGCTGACAGCGCCAGGATAGAGGATGTCGTCCGAGTTGAGCCATGCCAGGATTTCACCAGTAGCACGCGCGAAGCCCTGGTTGAGGGCGTCGGTCTGCCCTTTGTCTTTCTGGCTTTGCCAATACGCCAGGCGATCAGTGTATTTTTGGATGATCTCCAGGCTGCTGTCAGTGGAGCCACCGTCGATGACGATGTATTCGATGTTCGGGTAGTCCTGCTCGAGAACGCTCAGCATGGTTTGCTCGAGAAAACGCGCCTGGTTGAAGGAAGGCGTAACAATACTGACTTTGGGTTGGTCAGGCACGCTTTCCTCCTTTGTCCTGGCGATTTTGATAGTGTTTCAAGCGCCAGTCTGAGTATTTCTGGCGAAGGTTTTGAGCTCCAAGCGCGCCAAGGGTGGCATAGCCAATGCGCTTGAACGTTCCCTTTGAAACGGATGGCGCCAGGCGCAGCATTTTAGCGTACGACCGCAAGGCTGGCTTGTATTGCCCTGCTTCCACCAGGTAGAAAGCGTTCAGGCGGTGGGCTCCCGCCCAGATTTTGTTGAACAACTTGCCGGAAAGGGGATAAAACCGCTTGTCCTCACAGAGCCATTTGGCAAGGCGGAAGGCTTCCGCGCCAAAATCCTGCGCGTGGGCAATGTTCTTGGCGTCCGAGTGGATGCGGGCGGCAGCCCAAACGACCCCGGGCACGTAAACCGGCTCGGTAATCACAGCCATTCTGAGCCAGAGCTGTACATCCAGCAGGTAGTTGTAACTGAGGTCGAGGTAGCCGGCTTGCTCCAGCACCGCACGGCGCATGAAAACCCCCGGCTGACCAATAATGTTGAAGGTCATCAGGTCCGGCAGCTTCCAATCGCCATAATGCATCAAGTTGAATGCATTGCCGTGCTCGTCGATGGACTCAACATCGCTGAAAACGAACGAGGCTTCAGGGTGCAACCGGAAGGCTTCGACAGCCCCAGAAATCGCTCCTGGATGGTACAGGTCGTCCGAATTGAGCCAGCCGATGATCTCACCTGTGGCCTTGGTAAAGCCCTTGTTGACACCGTCCGCCTGACCTTTGTCTTTTTCGGAGACCCAACCGGCAAGCTTTGGCGCGTATTGCTTGATGATCTCAACGCTGTTATCCGTTGAGCCGCCGTCGATGACCCAGTATTCGATGTTTGGATAATCCTGTTCCAGGACAGAGCGAAGCGTCTGCTCGAGGAAGGCAGCCTGGTTGAAAGAGGGGGTGACGATGCTTACCAGTGGAGCGTGTTGCATTTTCTCATTATAGCCTGCTGCGGCAACGCAGAAAACACATTGCCCCAGTGATCTTTTTTACTCAAACAAACTCAGGTAGTCGACCTTTTCGAAGATATCCAACTTGCCGCCGATGGTCGCGTCCAAAATGCGGCGTCCGGATTGCTCGTAAGCCTGGCGTGCCATACGGTAACCAAGCTCCGAGGTTTCAAGGTCCGGCAATTGCCAGCGGAAGCCTTTGCCAAAGTAAGCCGCAGAAAAATGGTTGGGGTCGTCGCCCTGGGATTGGATGGTGGTGTTGGGTTTGCCCTTGGTGGCAAAACTATGGTCCACGCCGATTAAAATCACTTCGCTGAAGCCCATATGGTAGGCAAGCTGCAGGCAGACGTTAGTGACCGTGGCGCCTTCCCAAACCCGTCCGGTGACGTCCTTTGAGAATTTTGGGGAAGTATACGAGGTGTAGATAAAATGCGACCAGGGGTCCATTTTCAACCACTTGCGTGCACGCCAGGAGAAAAACTTGGGCATCTGCAGGTTGTTGAACTCCTCAACCGATTGTTCAACCACGAGGTCGTTGACGCAAACCAGGATGTTGGGGCAGAAATCAAGCTCGTCAGCAGCCAAGAAAATGCGGTTCATGCCGATGCAGAAGTCGTCTTTCAGTTTGGAAAGGTCGGTGTTTTTTAATGAAGGTCCATTACCGACCACAAAACAGCGTTCTCCTTTGTGGGAATCTTTGAGGGAAGCAAGCCTACGGCGGGATTCGCGCCGCCAGGGGTGCAGATACGCCGCCGGTAGTTCAGGCAGGCGGCGCAGTCCGTCGTACCCCCGCCGGGCAAAATTCATCAATCGATCTTGCAATGAGGCTGCCATATCCTAACCTTATTCTGTGCTCAAACGGCAGGTTGCACCGCCATCAGCCACCAGCCCTTGCCCGGTAATAAAGCTCGAGGCGGCGTTATCGCCCAAGAAAAAGATGACCGAAGCAATCTCTTGTGGGTCTGCAACCCGCCCATTGACGGTTTTAGCAGCCAGGGCAGCCAGTTGGACATCTTCGGGCGTTTCGTGGTCGCGACCGCGGTGAAAGCCAGCCCGCAGCATGGGGGTGTCTACTGCCCCTGGCAAAACCGCGTTGACGCGGATGTTATCGGGCGCAAATTCGATTGCCATGGCACGGGTGAGGGCGAGCAAGCCGCCCTTACTGGCAGCATAAGCGGCAATGTTGGCAGAAGTAGCTACGGCGTGCACCGAGGATACGTTCACGATCGCGCCGCCACCTTCCGCCTTGAGCAGCGGATATGCCAGCTTGACACCCAGGAAGACAGAACGCAGATTCGAGCCCATCACCGCGTCCCACTCTTCCGCGCTGGTCTCAATCAGCGGCTTCGTAACCTGGAAGGCGGCATTATTGACCAACACGTCCAGCGTAGGCGAGAATTCCCTGGCTCTGGCATAGATCATTTCGAGGTTTTCTGCCACGGAAATGTCCGCCTGAATATACAGACCATCTTCCGGGAATTCGTCATACTGGGGCAACCGATCGACCCCAATCACTTTAAAACCCCGCTGACTGAAATAGGCAACGGTTGCCCGTCCGACTCCGCCTGCGGCACCGGTGATCAGGATGGTTTTCTTTGATTCGCTCATGTTACGTCCTATTCTGTCGGCATTATGCGCGTTTTTCGAGAGCTTTGAGGCTGGCGATATCGCCTACCGGGATATCGAGCCCGATCAGTAAATTGCGTAAGGTATTCCAGTGCACGCGTTCCCAATAGAACGGGCTGCTGTTGGTGTTGTGGGGTGAGAGCATAACATTATCCATCTGCAAGAGTGGGCTGTCCAGCGGGAGTGGTTCCTGCTCAAACACATCCAGCGCCGCGCCTCGCAGGCGACCTTGCTGGAGCGCCTCAACCAGTGCAACTTCATGCACCACCGGTCCGCGCGACGTGTTGATCAGCACCGCGTTGCGTTTCACCAAGCGCAGGGTTTCCGCGTTGATCAGATGGAAGGAGGAGGGGGTCAGGGAAGTATTGAGACTAATGTAGTCCGCACGCTGCAGCAGGTCCTCCAGGGTGGTCATTTCTACGCCGTTTTCAATAATGAAATCGGGCGCAATCTCAACAATGTCATTTCCCAGCAGCTTCATGCCGAAGGCACGCGCCCTTCTCAGGACTGCTTTGCCGCAGTTGCCCACACCAACCACGCCAAGGGTCGATTCGCTCAAGGTATGGCCGGGAATTTTGTCCCAAATGCCATTCTTCATAGCACGGTCCATCCAGGGCTGCAAACGGGCAAAGTTGAGCATGCTGTTTATGACGCTTTCGGAGACAGGGACGGTGAAAGCGTTGGGAGTGTTCATCACCCGCACACCCATCGATTCGGCCGCTTGCTTGTCAATTGAGTCGATACCGGTGCCCCACTTGGAAATAACTTTCAGGGCAGGCAGGCAAGCTTTGATGACATCGGCGTTGTAGCGGTCATCACCGCAGATAGCGCCTTCGAACTGACCGGCATAGCGCAGGATTTCCTCCGCTTCAAGCCGTTCGTGCACTTCCGGGATGATGGGCTGGATGCCGAAATGTTCCAGAACAGGAGCAAAACGGTCCATGAAAGGCAGCATGTAGGGGGCAGAAACTAATACGTTCTTCATTCGAACAACCTCATATTTTATTTTTGGTGAGCCATCAGCGTCTCAGCGATGACAAAATCCAGCTCCACGTCAATATCCGTGGCTTCGCGTGCGTCAATCTCGAACATCATCGGTCTCTCGCCCAACCGATTGCGCCTTGAGATCAAGGTATCGCGGGTGAAAAGGTAGATGCAGGAGTTTTCTTCGTAGATGGGAGGAAGGTCCTGCGTGCGCAGGAGAACCGCCGGGTTGTGGTTGACCGCGCGTCCAAGCTCATCCCACAGTCGGGTCTGCAGCCGGGTGACGCCAAAAAGGGAGTCATATTCGGGGAAAGACTGACGCAGTTGCTCGATGGCGCGCTGAATCGTTTGTGCCTTGAGCAGTGGATTGGTGCTGTGGGTCTGCAGGTAAAGATCCGCAGGCACCTGGGCGGTATCGTAGACCAGGATTTCGTTGGTGGGCGTGGTGTCGGCGCGAAGGTCTTCGGGACGCAGCAGCACTTTCACTTGCGGGTAGTCCCGAGCGAGCCCCTCAATGACCGGCGGTGAATCGGTGTCCGCCACCACCTGGCTAATTGACTCAACGCTCAGGAGGGTCTCAATGATGTGGGCGTAAAGCGGTTTGCCGCACATCAGGCGGTAATTCTTCCCGGGCACGCGCTTGGAGTCGTGGCGCATGGGCACCAGGGCAACGATTTTTTCGAGTTTCATTGGGGGTCCTCCTTGAGCATAAAATCCCCGCCGCGCAGGATACCTTCGTGGATCGTCTGCAGCGTGGCTGAGTTCTCGGGCAGCAATGCTTGCCAGGGGAAATCTTTGAGGGTTACGTACCCCGCCCAGACGCCGTCTGGCTTGAGGAAATCCTCAAAGCTGAGCGAGGAGCGGTAAAGTTGCCAGTAGAGGAATCGGCGCGCATTTTGCTTGAAGTGTGCCGGCACTTCAACCGTCTCCGTTGCTAATAAGGCATCGAGTTTTGCCTGGTAGGCGGTTTTAGTTTCCGGCAGCCATACCACGTTGGAAGCAGTAAAGCGCGCCTTCCCAGCCGAAAGTACTTCCGCGCCGAGAATGGACGCTTCCAGCCCAATGGTGGAGTTGTAGATCAGCACGAACTTCGCCATGCGGATCAGGTCGTAAGAGTTGACATACTCCTGGGGCGGGATAAAGTGCAAATTGGGGATGTGTTTGACGCCACGGGCTTCCGCCCATTCAGCTACCGACTCTTCGCTGGCTTTGCCAACACGGGCTTCGTCGGGATGGGCGCGGATGACAAACAACGTGTCAGGGTGCGCTTTGGCGGTGGTTAGCAGGGAATCAAGCCAGGTGAACATGTCCTCAAATACAACGTTGGCATGTGGCTGACTGGTATCGAAGATGACGTTGGTGAACACAGGCACCAGCTGTTTGAAGTTGGCTGCTTTTTGCAGAAACTCCGGCTTGAGCTCGCTCATTTCTGGCCAGAATTTGACCCCAGCCATGTGAAAATCGCCTTTGAAGCGTTTGCTCAGATATTCATCCAGACGTTGATTTTGCACATCGTTCAGTTGGAAATCCGCGGGGATATCGAGATCGTAGGCGGTGGCATCGCCTTCAGTGAAATACGCGCTGAAAGGACGCAAACCGACCTCGTGGCTGATGACGCGGATGCCGTGACTGCGCACCACCCAGCGGGCGGTTGCTTCGGGGTACTGCATACCGTTGAAGACTACCACTGCCTGGGGTTGGGTCTCCCTGATTAGGGCTTCAAACTGCAGTGCCAGTGAATAGGCTGAGCGGATGTACTTCCGGAAAAGCGAGCAAGTAAGCTCGTCATTGGTCAGGTGGTGCCGGCGCAGGATCCAGCGCATAGAGGGAAGGCAAAGCTGACCCAGAGGTAAGTTGGCGTAAGTGAACCGACTCAACTCGTCGAGTGAAAGGGGTTCAACCAAACCCTGGGGCAGCACTTCAGCGTCAAACCCGAAGGGAACAACCTCTGACTGCCGGAAGAGCGCTTCGGATTGCCGTATACATCCCTTGCAAGGCGGATTGTGGTGCATGGCGTTACGCTGTGTGCCGAAAACACAGGGAGCAAGCCCTCGATGGCACACAAAATGGATCACGCGCACGCCTTTCAACTCAAGCGACCAGGCACTTAGCGCAGCAAAAGCCGCGTTCAGGCTGGTGCCAGTCAGGCGCGTGGATACATCAAAGAAGATGACCGGAGCTTCGGTTCTTTCGGGCTTGTTGGCAGCCACCTGGCTTGCCAAGTCACCAAAACGGCGATCGTTGGCATGATGTGCCGCCTCAAGCTTCACTCGCCTGCGCACGCGGTCGATTAACTTAGGGGTTCTCATTTTACTGGCTGATCCGCCTTAGTTTCTTAATTGAGGATTGCTCGCTGTCATACACCTGCTTGACGCCATCACCAAGCGATTTTTCGGTCACGCGAATGTACTTGACCAACGTGGCGATACCCTGAGGTTCCACTGATGCGCTTTGGTCAGAGCCCCACATGGCGCGGTCAAGCGTGATGTGGCGTTCCACCAGGCATGCACCCAGGGCAGAGGCAACCACGGTAGGAACCAGACCAACCTCGTGCCCGGAATAGCCGATTGGGCAGCGGAAAGCCTCGCGCAGGGTCTGCACCATACGTAAGTTTAGTTCCTCCGGTGGGCAGGGGTAAGAGCTGGTGGTGTGGCACAAAACCAGGTTATCTTCCCCCAGGAGATCAACTGCCTCTCTGATCTGCTCCATGGTAGACATACCTGTCGAAAGGATGATCGGTTTACCTGTCGCACGGTGCGCGCGCAACAGTTCCTTGTCGGTCAGCAAAGCTGAAGGAATTTTGTGGGTGGGAGAGTTGAATTTTTCCATAAACTCAAGGGACGGAATGTCCCAGGAAGAAGCAAACCAATCGAGCCTCAACTCTTTGGCATAACGATCGATCTCTGTGTAAGCCGCCTCGTCAAATTCGACCTTGTAGCGGTAATCAAGATACGAGATGTAGCCCCAGGGGGTATCGCGCATTTGACTTTGTTGTTCCAACGGCACACAAATCTCAGGGGTTCGTTTTTGGAATTTTACAGCATCAATTCCTGCATTTTTGGCTGCCAGCATGAGGCTCTTGGCAACTTCAAGATCGCCGTTGTGATTAATCCCAATCTCGCCGACAAAATAGACCGGTTGGTTATCACCAATAATTCGTTCACCAATTTTGACTGAATATCTCATATGTTCCTTTATTGTGCTAAGTAGCTGCCAATCAAGTGCATATCACATTGTTCGGTACACTTGATTCCGGGAGTTAACTGGAAATGGTCATCACGGAACTTCTGGTACGCTTTACCATTCCAAATATCATACAGGCTTTGCGTGCGGGTATCGCCCAGGATGATCTCATTGTTATAGTCTTCGACGCATTGAGCGCATTCACCGTTCGACTTGATTGTCATGGATGACCAAGGGAATTGGCAAAATTCCTGCCAATGGATGGAGGCGGTGGTTTGTTTATTATCCTCATACCACATTTGATCCTGGCTCTTGAGGTAAACATAAACATCCAGCCCTTTAAAGGCCTCCACCAGTTTTTGATATTCATCTTGCTGCCAGGGTTTGTTCAGGTTGATCATGGTGATCACGATGGTGGTTTTGTAATTTCTCTGGGCTTTCAATTCCAACAGCCGCAGGATGTTGCGGTAGGCTTCGGTGAAGTTTGAGGCTTCACCCCGCACGCTCTTATGCCGCAGATCGTCGACACTTTCAATGGAATACTTAACCAAGCCCAGACCGTTCTCGAAGGTTTCAATCGTGCGGTTCATATTAATGTTGGCTGGATTACAGGAAAAATAAGATTCGAGACCCCGTTCTGTCATCCACTTGACGTAAGTGGGGATGTTTTTGTCTAACAGAGGGTCACCGTAGCCATGCAGGACGATGACACGGGGGATCTTGTACAGGAAAAAGTGATTTTCGCTCATGCTGTGCCTGGGCACACCGTAGTAATCCTCTGCAAAGTCTTCCCATCGAGCCAATTGTTCCTTAGTGAACGGAGTAAGCTGGTCAATGACCCTTTTAAAGAGCTCGGGAGACATGGTTTCCACTGACCGGGTCATCATGGTAGTTCGGGGGCACATCTCGCAGCGCATATTGCAGGCATTGGTGGTTTCGATGTTGTACGCCACAGGATAGGGGCTGCGATAGCTCTCAAGTAACGCCTTGAGTTCATCTTCTGAGAAGTGTTCACCAGCTTTGAGCCGTTTTTTGAGTTCGCCAACCATCATATAAAATTCGATATCGATCATTGTTGTGCAGCTTCCTTTAAATGAGTTTATTACTAAATGTTTTCCAAGATTTTTGTTATTAGTTCCCTAATAGCACCCTTACCCCCTGGGCGGCTAAGCACCAGGTCTGCCTGCCTGAGAACCTGGGGATGGGCATCAGATGGGCACACAAAGTACCCGACCAGCGGTAATACGACCAAATCGTTCAGGTCATTACCGACGTAAATGAGTTCACTTGGGTTTAGGTGTCTTTCATTAATCAAGGCCTGGATCGCTTGGTCTTTGTTCAAAACCGATTGAAAAACCTCGATTTCCAACTTGCGTGCCCGGGCAGTAACAACCGGGTTGCTCTCCCGTGAGAGAATCATTGGCTGAATTGACGAGTTTTGTTTGAGCATCATGATGCCAAACCCGTCAGAACGACTGCAACGCACGCTCTCGCGCCCGTCCTGGTCAACCTGAACCTTGTCGTCAGTGAGAACGCCGTCGAAATCCATGATGAGGTAAGTGACCTTATCCGGGAAATTCCGACGACTTTTAGGCGAATCGACTGCTTTAATGCGTGGATCGTTGATCAGTCTTACTGAGTTCTGAAAATCCTCAATAGTATCAATGTCGACCGTGTATAAGGGGTCGATCAGCAGCGGTAAGATCACATCGCCCGTCAGGCTGTGCTTGTCCAGAATCGAGGTCGCGCGAATAGCATCGATGTGCCCGGTCTGCCAATAAGTCAGCGGAAGTGCTTGCCGGGGCGCGTTGTAGGGTTCGCTAACCCCAGCGACTTTTAGAAGAGGATCGAGCTGACCATCGCCGTTTATCAACCACATTTTGAAGGGGTTTTGCCCAGACGGAACAACTCCCCGGACACAATCAGCTTCAGGATGCTCCAACAGTATTCTGACCGCTTCATCGAGAAGCCCAACGGGTCTGATCGGGGAAGTCGGGCGGAGTTGGATGATGATCTCAGGTTGATAGCCTTCAGTTTCGCGCAGGCATCGCAAAGCGTGTTCGAAAACAGGTAAATCGGTGGTGTCATCCTGGGCGAGCTCTGCGGGACGCAAGAAAGGTGTTTGGGCGCCCCACTCGCGTGCTACCGCAGCGATTTCTTCATCGTCGGTAGAGACGATCACGCGCGTCACATGCTGAGACTGCAGTCCAGCGGCGATGCTGTAGGCGATCAGCGGCGCGCCGGCAAAATCGCGGATGTTCTTGCGGGGAATGCCCTTTGAGCCGCCCCTTGCCGGGATTAAGACAAGCACTTCAGGTTTGCCTACCATGCCGTCCATCCTCCATCGACCACCAGATTGCTGCCGGTCATGTAACTGCTGGCATCCGAGCACAGGAAGAGCATGGCGGCGCTCATTTCGTCGATGTTCGCCATACGCCCCAGGATGGTGCGGGAGGAGTACTGCGCTGTGAAGATTTCGTCATGCCCGTTATAAACCCCACCGGGAGTCAGGGCGTTGACGCGGATGTTCTTGCCGGCATAATAGGCTGCCAGGTAGCGTGTGAAGCCCAGTACTCCGGCTTTGGTGACGGAATAGTAGGCTGGTTTGAAAGAACGGCTGCCATCCGGGCGTTCGTAGAGCCGCTGATCCGGACCAGCCAGCCCGTAAGTGGAGCAAATGTTAATGATCACGCCCTTGCCTGCGGCAAGCATGGGCTGCACTGCAGCCTGCGAAGCGAGAAACATGCCCGTCAGGTTGACATCCAGCGCCTGGCGCCAAGAGTCGAGCGAATAGCTTTCAAAGGCATTTGCGCCTTGCGAGCCGGCATTGGCAGGGTCAAACTTGGGGTCCAGCGCGGCGCTGTTGACCAGAATGTCCAAACTTCCAAAGATCTCCTGGGCAGTTTGTGCCATTGCCTGGGTGGATTTTGGATCGGTGACATCCACTCCAAACCCTTCAGCACGTAAGCCTTGCTCGCGCAGGGTCAGGGCATGGGTTTCGGCAGTGGTTTGCGCCAGGTCAGCCACCAGGACGTTTGCGCCTGCCTGGGCAAGCGCCAGTGAAAACTGCCGCCCCAAGAGACCAGCCCCACCGGTGACGACGGCTGTTCTGCCGTGGAGGGTAAATTTTTCAAGGATGTTACTCATTGTTGCCTCGCGTTGATTTCGTTTGAATTCTACCATCAGGGAAGCCTGACCATGCAGCCGTCCTGAGCCGCGGACTGTTTGATCGCCAGCACAAGCTCCTGAACCCGAATACCATCAGCCAGTGCGCAGTGGGGCAGGGTTTCACCTTGGCAAAGGCGCACGAAGGCTGACATTTCATCCAGGAACATCTGGTTGCGTTCAAAGCCCTCGGGGGGAATAAGCAAGTGGGGAGTGGCGTCTTGGGAGTGGAAAACTCGGGCTTCGCCAGTGGCGTTATCCCAGCAAATCCGACCGCCCTCGCAAGTAACTTCGAGTGTATGGGAGGGCGGGCGCTGATAATAATCCAAATGTACGCTGGCTACCACCCCGGCAACAAAACGAAGCTGGATATCGGCGTTGTCTTCCACGTCCAACTCAAGCTCGCTCAGATTACCTGTCCAGGCACTGACGCTTTCAACTTCTCCCAGCAGCCAGTGCAGGTAATCCAGCGGATGAGAAAGTGTGTTCACAACGCCTCCGCCGAGGTCGGCACGGGCGGCGTAAGAGCAGCGGTAGTCTTCCCAGGGATGCCAGCCAGGCAGATATTCGCCCCAATGGGCGAGGGCGGAGAGTGGCTTGCCGAGCTGCCCGCTATCCAGAAGGGTCTTAATTTGGTTGAGCACTGGGTGAAAGCGGAAGTGGAAGCCTACCATGGCTGGCCTACCGCTCAATTCGAGCGCAGATTGCAGTTCGCCAAGCCTGGCTAAACCGTTTGATATCGGCTTTTCAATTAGAAGAGCCGCGCCGGCTTTCGCAGAAGCTATTGAAACCTCAAGATGCAGCGCAGTAGGGTTTGCGACGATGACTCCATCAGGTTTTTCAGCAAGCGCAAGGCTTAGCTTTGTGAAGGTTGGCAAATCGCCAAGCTCCGCGTCCGATAAGGTAGCTTGATGGGTGCGGTAGAGGATTATGTCTTCCTGCCCGAGCGCGCGCAGATTACGCAAGTGGCGCCTGCCAATGGAGCCTAAACCTGCAATCAGAATTTTCATTTTTCTCTCCAATAAACTTTGAAGATCCAATCGTAAAGCCGCATCAAAGGCCATTTGATGACACGGAGGTTTTTAAACTGGAAGCCAGCTTTCTTTTCGGCGGCTTTGGCGGGAGTGTTAGCATTTTGCTGCTTGACCCATTCAGGCACCTGGTTGCTCATGTTTTGCATAAATGTCTCTGCAGTCATCAGACGCAAATAGCCGGCGTCGTTGACCTTTCCATCCAGCCGCTGCACCTGCCCCATCGGGCGGTCCATGTCGAATGGCAGGAATTGCTGCAAAACGCGTTTGTATGCCAGGAATTGGTAATGGATGGCTCCCAGGTAAGCTGGGACACCTTTGTACGTAAGCGTGGCATCTTCAAGGACAGCATAACGCTGCTGGGCTTCTTCATCCGTGACGCCGAGGCTGGAAACAAAGGAATGGAAGTCTTCCCATTTCAGGAATTTGCCAAACTGGATTTCCGCTTCGGGCTCGCTCTTCGCCCACGCAACCGTGCTGGAGTTGTAGTCGTTGTCGTTGGCAATCGGGCGGGAAGTGACCATGCCCACGTTGGGGTAGGATTCGAGCACTTTCATTGAATTTGAGAGCCAGCCAGGGAAGAAATAGCAGTCATTGTCTGTGTAGGCGATCACTTCCCCCGGAGCAGCAGCCAACATGATATTCCACGCGCCACCCTTGCCCAGGTTGGTATCCGAGAGGATCAGGAACTGGATCTTGCCTTCTTGCTGCTTCTCGACTAGGTATTGG
>CAYPBU010000024.1:0-26471 GCA_964409045.1 uncultured Anaerolineaceae bacterium
CGTATCAAGGCTCACCCAATTCTGATTGATGATTCTGTAGCAGACATTCCGTTTTTCTGGCAAGACCAAACCTTCCTCGCGAAGGAAGGCGAGATGATTTCCTCAGCCCTCGTGGCAAATGGCGTCACCATTTTTGGGCATCACCCCAAAGATCACTCCCCCCAGGGCATTTTTTGCGCCAACGGGCAGTGCTCTCAGTGCATGGTGATTGCCGACTCTCTTCCAGTAAAAGCCTGTATGACCGCAGTCAGGAACGGCATGCGGGTTTTTCCTGCTGAGGGACTGCCAAAGCTGCCAGATGTGCAACCACAAATTGGCATTTCGGCTGATCCGACCCCCCAATATCACACGGAAGTCCTGATCATCGGAGGCGGTCCTGCCGGGCTCTCTGCGGCGATTGAATTAGGGCAGGCTGGCGTCAGTACGATTCTGATTGATGATAAGGCGCACCTCGGTGGCAAGCTTGTCCTGCAAACCCACCGGTTTTTTGGTTCAAGCAATGCGGTTTACGCCGGCACACGTGGCATTGATATTGCGAAAAAGCTTGAATTCATTGTGCGTCAGCATGCCTCCGTGGAGATCTGGGAAGGCAGCACGGCAGTCGGCGTTTTTGAAGATAAATCAATTGGTGTCTACAAGGGCGGCAAACAGTACGTGCTTGTTTTTCCCAAGATGCTCTTGATGGCAACCGGCGCGCGCGAAAAAAGTCTTGCTTTCCCAGGCAACACCCTACCTGGGATTTACGGTGCAGGCGCATTTCAGACTCTTGTAAACCGGGATCTCGTCAGGCCTTGCGAGAATCTTTTCATCATTGGTGGCGGCAATGTGGGGCTGATCGCTGGATACCACGCCATCCAGGCTGGGATTCATGTTTCTGGTTTGGTCGAAGCAGCTCCTCAATGCGGTGGCTACAAGGTCCACAAAGACAAATTGATCCGATCGGGTGTCCCGGTTTACACCTCGCATACGGTAGTGGAAGCTTTGGGTAAGGACCACGTCGAAAGCGTCGTGATTGCCGGCGTGGATAAGCACTTCAAGCCCATTCCAGGGACTGAGCAGCAGTACGACTGCGACACCGTTTTAATCGCGGTGGGGCTTGACCCTGTCAACGAATTCACCGGGCAGGCAGAGCGTGTTGGTTTGCCGGTTTTTTCGGCTGGGGATGCGAAAGAAATTGCTGAGGCGTCGGCTGCAATATTCTCCGGCAAGATTGCGGGGAGAGAAATCGCGGGATTTCTTGGCAAACAAACGGATGCCATCCCCGCCGAGTGGGCAACCATTGAGGAGATCCTGAAATCCCGTCCGGGTGAAACTACCGAACCGGATTTCCCGGATCTCGAAGAGGGAGTTTTCCCCATCATGCACTGCACGCAGGAGATTCCCTGCGATCCATGTTCAACGGTCTGCCCACGTCACTTGATCCACGTGGATCCTCTGGACATTCGCCACCTGCCCGAGGTGGACTACTTTTCGGAAAAAGGCTGTATTGCCTGCGGACGCTGCGTGGCGGTGTGCCCCGGTTTAGCGGTCACGCTGGTTGATTACCGCAAAGGGAATGAAAACGCGCTGGTTACCCTACCCTTCGAACAAGACCCAATGAGCGTTGTTGAAGGCGATGAGATCGAGCTGACAAGCACTGAGGGGATGTCCTTAGGTAAGGCCAACGTTAAATCAGTAAAAAAGATAAAAGACTATGCGAATGGCACTTCTCTCCTCACAGTGGAAGTTCCCCGTGAGATGGCAAAATTGGTCTCAGGGCTGCGCGTTATTGAGACCACTCAACCGACCGCTTTCGAATTTGACACAGAACATCCCGAGACTCTCGCCGACGATGCCTATATTTGCCGATGCGAAAGGGTGAAAGCGGGCGAAATCCGGGCGTTGATCAGGGAAGGTGTCCGTGACATCAACCAGATTAAGGCAGTCACCAAAGCCAGTATGGGAGCCTGTGGTGGAAAAACCTGCTTGAATATGATCAAGCGCATGTATCTTGCCGAGGGCATTCCACTTTCGGAGGTCACAGAGACACCAATACGACCGGTTTTCATAGAGATGCCTGTCGGAATTTTGGCGAATTTGAATGGTGAAGGAGAGCCCGAATGAGCCCACAAACCAACTTCGACATCATCATTGCAGGGGCTGGCTCAATCGGCACACCAACCGCGTTCTTCCTCGCAGAAGCTGGACTTAAGGTACTGGTGCTCGATTCCCGCCCTAGTACAGGTCAGGGCTCGAATAAACACGCCATCGGCGGCATCCGCGCCACCCATTCTGATCCAGCAAAAATCTTGCTTTGTTCCAATGCCATCGACATTTTTTCGAACTGGCAGGCTGAACACGGGCAGGATATTGAATGGAGGGCTGGCGGATATAGCTTCGTTGCCTATGACGACGCAATCGAAAAAACCCTGAAAGATCTGCTCGAAATGCAGCGCAACCTCGGGCTGAATATCAATTGGCTCGATCGGGAGTCGTTTCTGGAGCTCGTACCAGACATTAATCCGTCCGATCTGCGAGGCGGCACTTACTCACCAGGCGACGGCTCTGCCTCGCCCCTCAAGGCTTCCTTTGCGTTTTACCAGGAGGCAGTCAGGCATGGCGCTGTTTTCCATTTCAATGAGCACGTTACCGGCATTGAAACAGTTGCTGGAAAGGTACAGTCGGTATCAACTGATAAGGGTCGTTATTACACCAATAATTTTATCAATGCCGCAGGTTCCTGGTCTGCCGAGATTGGTCGGATGGTAGGGCTCGACCTGCCAGTGAAACCGGATGCTCATGAAGCCGGGATCACTGAAGCCGTCCAACCGATGTTTAGCCCGATGATCGTGGACATTCGGTCGCGTCCCGGCTCCAGCAACTTCTACTTTTATCAACATCCTAGCGGGAAAATCATCTTTTGTGTGACCCCTAACCCGCAAGTTTGGGGATATTTGGACCAGGACACCAGCGGCTTTCTACCCCTCTCCAGCAGGCGGTTGATTGAAACAATGCCAAAACTGGCGAATTGCAGGGTGAGACGCACTTGGCGCGGCACCTACCCGATGACCCCCGATGGTAACCCTATTTTGGGGGAAGTGGAAGAAGTTAAAGGATTTCTGCTTGCCACCGGTGCTTGCGGTCAGGGGTTTATGCTTGGACCAGGCGTTGGGCAACTCATGACCCATCTGATTCAGGGAAACTTGTCTGAGCAGGAACGCCAATGCCTTCAAAGTATGCGTCTAAATAGGGACTGGACAAGCATGGAAAAGCTTAAGTAAGCTTTGAATTGTGGCTTACAATTAGCCGTGATATGGATAAGGATCAATTTTTAAACAAGCTGCCCAAGAGCTACTCCGCAGCTGAACGTGAGCTCATAAATAAAGCTTATGTTTTTGCTGAAGAAGCCCATGCCGGGCAGACCCGCGCAAACGGTCTGCCATATTTTACGCATTGCCTCGGCGTCGCCAATATCCTGCTTGAACTAGAGGCGTCACCCAATATTGTTGCGGCTGGTTTGCTCCACGATGTCTTGATGGACACACCTACAACCGTCGAACGCTTACGCAAAGAATTTGGGCGAACCATAACAGGATTTGTGGAGGATGTCACCCGCATCACGGCACTTCCTCAGCTTTCCCGTGCTGATCAACATCCGCCGGAGCGTACCCCGATTGCGCCATCCACTCCGCTCTCCGAGTTAAAACTATCTGACGATCTGGCTGAAACGCTTCGCAAGATGCTGTTGGCGATCGGCGATGACATCCGAGTCGTTGTGATCAAGATGGCTGACCGCCTTTACAACATGCGGACGCTGAATTCTTTGCCGCTGGACCGTCAGCGTATCATTGCTCAGGAGACACTAGATATTTTTGCGCCCCTGGCAAACCGCCTTGGTATCTGGCAGTTCAAATGGGAGCTTGAAGATCTGGGCTTTCGATATACCAATCCTGAAAAGTATAAAGAAATCGATAAACAGCTCACCCTCCGAAGGACAAAACGCCTCGAAGAAGTTGACAACATCGTTGCTGACCTGCAGCAGCTCTGCACCAAAGCTGAGGTAAAAGCCAGCATCTCGGGTCGCCCGAAGCATATCTATTCTATTTATAGAAAGATGCAGGGAAAAAGCAAAAACTTTGACTCGATCCGGGACCTGCGGGCAGTTCGGGCGATTGTGGATGATGTGGAGACCTGTTATAAGGTGCTCGGCATCATCCATATGCATTTTCAACCAATTCCCGGCGAATTTGACGACTACATTGCGGCGAAAAAGCCAAACAATTACCAATCCCTCCATACCGCCGTGATCTACAGCGATGGGAAACCACTCGAAGTCCAAATCCGCACCTGGGAAATGCACCACAATGCCGAATACGGTATCGCTGCGCATTGGCGATACAAAGAAAACGGCTCAAGCCTCTCCAGTGATTATGAACAAAAAGTGCAATCGATGCGCAATCTGCTTGCCTGGTCCCAGGAGGTTGACGACAATCAGACCCTAATTGACGGGATGAAGTCAGATATTTTCCATGACCGGGTTTACGTTTTCACGCCCAAGGGCGATGTCATTGACCTCCCCCGGGGTTCCACTCCGATTGATTTCGCCTACCAGGTTCACACCGATGTTGGTCATCGCTGCCGTGGCGCAAGAGTGAACGGAAAGCTTGTGACTCTTGACTATACCTTGCACACTGGCGATCAGGTTGAGGTTCTGACTGTTAATCGTGGCGGTCCCAGCCGGGACTGGCTGAACCTTAACCTTGGATTGGTGAAGTCTGGTCGCTCTCGCGCAAAAATTAAGCAGTGGTTCAAACAGCAAGCGCGTGAGCAAAACCTTGAACATGGCAAACTCCTGGTTGAGAAAGAGTTCAAACGGCTTGGGTTAACCGATATTGACCTGAACGGTTACGTTTCAAGCTTCAACGTACGTACTCTTGAAGACCTCTATGTAGGTATTGGCTGTGGTGACATCCCGATGGGAAGGCTGATCACCAAAATTGAAGAAGTGAGCAAGCCAAGCCTTGCTGAAATCGACGAACTGATCCCTGAGGTCCCTCGCAGCAGTGGCGACAGCACTTCGGTAACGGTTTCAGGTCTTTCTGGAATGGCGACCAATTTTGCTCATTGCTGCAACCCGATGCCGGGCGATGAGATCATTGGCTATATCACACGTGGACGTGGTGTCACCATCCATCGCTCGGATTGTCCTAACGCCCTGCGCGTTCGCGACACAGAACGCCTGATCAGCGTCGATTGGGGCAGCGCAACACAGACCTTCCCGGTGCCCCTGCAGATAACATCATACGATCGCCAGGGTTTGATGGCTGACATTTCAGCTATACTCTCCAGCGAACCTGCCCGCTTGGTCGACCTTTCGCTTAATAGCAAGCAGCATATCGTGAAAGTAAACCTCATTGTTGAAATCGCTGACATTTCACAGTTGAGCCGGTTGCTCGCCAGACTCGAGAATATCCCGAACGTTATCGAGGCTATTCGTGTCAGACCAGGATAAGCAGCTTGCTTTTCTTTACGGTTTATGTTTACTAAGGTAAAATGCCCTCGAAAATTAACTATCTTTTTTTACGGAGTTTATGAACATGCCACGAATTCGCTGCCATTATCTGGATTGTATTTTTTTGGATGAACGCTATTGCAGCGCAGCAGCTATTGAGATTAACCCTGATGCAGGCTGCTTAACCTATTCCCCCAATGAGGAGGATCACGCCAGTTCAAGTTGGGAAGATGAAGAACTGGATGATTGGGATGAAATGGGCGGTGAAGATGAACACGAAGATCTCTGGGCGGTCGAAGAAGACGAAGATGACGACGACGACCTGGCTGGAGAAAACGAAGACTATTAGTTCCGCCTGTTAGATGCACGCAGTATATCTGCGCGAAATGGAGTGATTATGGAAGACTTACGACCGGCAATTGCTTTGAACGTCTTCATCGAGCCTTATTTTCGGAAACAGATCCTCGAAAAGATTTTTGAGGATCTCAACACTCTCCCTGCCGAATTGCGCCGGGAATTAGTGGCTGATGTTAAGGAAAAGGTGAGGATCAGTGGTTTTCGCAATACCATGGCGGCTCCCCGGGCTTTGCTGATCCGGAATGCAGAAACCGTTTTCGAGAAAGACACCAGGTTCAGTTTGATCACCCTAAAAAGTTGGCTGTCGTTATACAGCCAATGGAATGAAAAACTTACGCAGAACCTTAAGACTCTCGGGTTTTCCATTTCTGAACAGGCTGCGGCAGGCTATCCTGACCCCGTGAACACATTTCTCGAGGGTTGGCCTGAAGGGATTGACTTTGACAGTCTGTATGAAAAAATCACGGCTCAAGTTGAGAACTATCCATTAAGTAAAGATGAAACTGCTCTTTTGAGTATTCTACTAACTGGCTATTTGCTGTAGAAGAGAGAGAACATGGAAGAAACGACAGGAAAGACGACGATCGCCCCAAGCGTGTTGCATACCATTGCCAAGCTTACTACTCTGGCAACACCAGGCGTAAGCCGGTTAAGTATGCGCGAAGGGCTGGCTAACGTTCCCGAAGATGGTGTAAAAGTTACGGTCGAGGGAGATTCAATTGAAGTTGAGATCTACATCATCCCCGGCAGTGAAGGAAACATCCGTCTTGTGGCTCAGGAAGTGCAAAAAAGGGTCACTCGGGCAATAACTGAAATGGTTGGCATGGAAGTTGCTCGGATAGACGTGCATGTAACCGATATCGATTTAGAAGCGTAGGCGCAATGAAATCAAGAACCGAGGCGCGCATTTGTGCCCTCCAATCACTTTACGAGCTCGACCTCACCGATCATTTACTTGGTGAGGTCGTTGCTGATAGGGTCGCTGCTATGGGTCTGGATGAGACTCAGTATGAATTCGCGCGAATGCTGACGGCTGGAGTTCGTGAGTTTGCCGAGAGACTGGACGCACTCATTGCTGAGCATGCCCCGGAATGGCCACTGGATCAAGTGGCTGTTATTGATCGCAACATTTTAAGGCTTGCTTTATGGGAAGTAGCAGTTTATCGCAACACCCCATTGAAAGTCGGGATTAATGAGGCGGTTGAGCTCGCGAAAGCCTTTGGCACAGATAGCTCCGCCCGTTTTGTGAATGGTGTTTTAGGAAGCCTTGCAGACAATATCGAGAAGATTACACAGACTCTAAACAAGTAGCAGGTTGTTATGCCATCGAAAAAAAACCGAACAACCCTCCGACTAACCTTGAGTTTGTTGGCGGTGAGTCTTCTATTTGGATGTACGATACGCATTGATCCTTCCGATAAACCGATACCCACTAAGAGCCCTGATATTCCCTCAAAAGTCACAACACCTGATTTGATTCCACAGGAATTCTCTGTGGAATTGCGCATTCCTGCGTCATCCGATACCGAGCTGGCTATCGATGTGTTTGATGAGGTGAGTGGAATGCTTTATAACATCGAACGTTTTCCACTTTCACGTCAACCAGACGGAAAATTCACCGGCACTTTGATGCTCCCCGAAAATGCCTTACTCCGTTATCGCTATGTTATGACTGCTCCATTGGAAGTTGCGGAGCAAAAAGCAGACGGTACCCCGGTTGGCTACCGCGTTGCTTTTGTTCAGAAGAACGCCGTGATGAAAGACATCGTCTCTGGTTGGCCAAACACGCCTTACACTGGAGAAACCGCGGATCTGAATGGCATCGTGCATGATAGTAAAAGCAACCAACCTCTCCCTGATGTGCTAATCAACATCGCTGGATATCAGACTTTCACAGATATGACCGGTAGATTTGTCCTTAATGACCTCCCGGTCGGGGTTCATGTGCTCAGTGCAGTATCCATAGATGGAAGTCACCTTAGTTATCAACAACAGGCTAACCTGGTTGCTGGTCTTTCAACACCGGCAGTGATTCAGATGACCCCTCTACCCCAAATTAAGGTCACACTGAACCTTGCCCCACTGACCGACGCAATCGGGGCTCCAGTTAGAATAGCCGCTAACTACGCGCAATGTGGCGTAATATTTAATGAATACTCCCAAGGTTCTTTTGCTTCACGAATGCCTCTTATGTCCCGCGAAGCAGATGGCAGCTATTCTATTGAGCTCAATCTGCATGCCGGAAATGTGCTTCGCTATAAATACACATTGGGCAATGGATACATCAATGCTGAGCGAGACCAAAATGGAGATCTACTGCTTCGAACAGTCACCCTCCCCGATCACGATGTTGTCATCACAGATCAGGTAGCCACCTGGCGGATTGATGAACAAAAACCCACGACCATTATTGCACAGGCTCCTGTTTCAACCCCGCCTGAGGACTCTGTCAGTATTCAGTTCTTCACCAACCATGCTCATCAACCCATTCCAATGTGGCCGATGGACAACAACCAGTGGATGTTCCTCTTTTTTGGCAGTTCCAGCCTGGGCACAGTCACTTATCGCTTCGCTAGAAATGACCAGGTTGATCTTTCTGTCGACCCTGTCAGCACAGCCAACCCTTACCGGGTTGAATATACATCTGAGAATCCCCAAACCATCAAAATTGAAAGCTGGACATCCTGGAATTCGGAAGAAACAATCCCATTTACCGGGAATGGAGCCCAGCCAGCCCGCCTCGTTGGGGTGGAGTTATTGCCTGGTTACCAGCCCAGTTATCTCAGCCGTTATCGTCAACTTCCGATAGAGCTAAAGGATAAAGGCATCAACTGGTTAATTCTCACGCCTTCCTGGAAGGTGGCTGAAAGAGCAGGATTGCCTTACCTGGAGTTTGATGCGGGTTCTTCAGTTCTATTGAGCGAGTTGGCAGAAATTGTGGCTCTTGCGAAATCCAGTGGTTTTACAGTTGCGCTTTACCCGCAGATTGTTTTTCCGACTTCCTCCCCCCAAAGTTGGTGGAAAAACTCCGAAAAGAGTTTGCTTTGGTGGCAGCAATGGTACGCTGAGTATGAACGATTTGTGATGAGTTACAGTCAGTTTGCCAATGTTAACGGTGTGGATCAACTCATCCTTGGTGGAAGTGGTGTTGAAAGCAGCCTTCCCGGGAGAATTAAGACTTCTGGCTCTAACTTTGGCACGCCTAAAACTGCTGAACAGCTTTGGACGGATCTGCTTACAAAAGTCAACACCTACTACACTGGTCAGGTGCTGTTTGGCATCCCTGCGGATGATGGGAATCTCGCAACATTTAGTTTCTTTGACCAGGTTGACGGTTTTTATCTCACCTTGAGTGATCAGGATATGCAGCCTTACACCTATGACCAATACTCTGTCGGCACATACCTGGACGGAACGGTCTTTGCCTTTTATGAGAGTGTAGAAAAACCTGTTTTTTTTGGGATCAACGCGGCCTCTCTGACGAGCAATCAGGTGGAGTCTGAGGCTGGGAGTGGTCAGTTGATCAGCCCCTTCAACCCACAATACGGCTCAGGCAATGTGGATCTTGCATCGCAGGACTACTTCTACCAGGTCTACACTGCTGCTCTGGCTCAACGCAGCTGGGTCAGCGGAATCACCACCCGGGGTTTCTTCCCTGTCTTGCAATTGACTGACTTTTCGTCCTCGATTTACGGAAAGCCAGCGATGATCTCTTTTATTAATCTCACCACACAAAATGATTAAGAGGAAGATACATGGAACTACTGCACGAAGCAATAAGATCTGAGTTGGAAAAATTAGGATTATATGAGGTCAAGGAGGTTCTTTACAACCTTGACAGGGCTGGTTTGATCACACAGGCAGTCTTGGATGGTGAAGGCGTGCTTAGCGATTCTGGCGCCCTGGTTGTCAACACAACCCCCTTCACCGGGCGCTCTCCTAATGACAAATACATGATCAATAATGGTGACCCCGATCTTTGGTATGCTTCCGGGACTGAGTCCCTCTCTGACACGCAATTCGCAAACCTGCAAGCCAAGCTTGTTCAAAAGATGAACACCCAGAGGCTCTATGTTCGCGATGTGTTCGCCGGAGCAGACCCAGACTACACAGCTCGCGTTCGGGTCATCACCGACCTTGCCTGGCAGAATTTGGCAGCATCCAACATGTTCATCGAGTCAAAAACGAATGAACCTCACATTGACCCGGACTTCACGATCTTGGTATCTTCTCAATTTGCTGCAGATCCCAACGTGGATGAATTGCGTTCGGCGGCGATGGTAATTTTAAATTTTGAAACGAAACAGGTCCTGATCGGCAATACTCGCTATGCTGGTGAGATTAAAAAATCAGTCTTTACTTTCATGAATTACTTGTTACCCAAGAAAGGCATCCTGCCTCTGCATTGCTCCGCTAACAAGGGGCATGATGGAAGTGTAGCGCTTTTCTTCGGGTTGAGCGGCACGGGGAAAACCACCCTGTCTTCCGACCCGGAACGCGCGTTGATTGGTGATGATGAGCATGGCTGGAGTGATCATGGCATGTTCAACTTTGAGGGCGGATGTTACGCGAAAACCATCCGCATCAATCCCAAATACGAGCCCCTGGTTTGGTCTGCCATTAACCGCTTCGGCTGCCTGATCGAAAATGTTCCCCTGGATGAATATCACCACCCAGATTTTGACTCGAGTGAGATCACCGAGAACACGCGCGCGTCCTATCCGCTGGAGTTCATTTCCAACTATGAGCCTTCTGGCACGGGTGGGCATCCAAATCACATTTTCTTTCTGACCGCCGATGCCTTTGGCGTCATGCCCCCACTCGCAAAACTCAGCAATGCCCAGGCAATGTATTACTTCTTGAGCGGCTACACCTCTAAGCTGGCTGGAACAGAACGCGGTCTCGGGGATAAACCCCAGGCTACCTTCTCAACCTGTTTTGGTGCGCCATTCCTGCCACTAAAGCCAACTGTTTATGCTGAATTGCTGTCCGAGAAGTTGACTAAACATGGCACCCAGGTGTGGCTGCTGAACACGGGTTGGTCGGGCGGTGCTTTTGGCACGGGTGAGCGCATTGCGCTTCCTCTGACCAGGGCTATGATTTCAGCAGTCCTGAGTGGAGCGTTGGATAACATGGACACCCACAACCATCCGATCTTCCGGGTCGAAATTCCCAATGAGGTTCCTGGTGTGCCTCAGGAAGTTCTAAACCCCGAGCTTTCCTGGAGTGATCAAAACGCCTATGCTGATGAAGCTGCACAATTGGCGCAACAGTTTGCGAAAAATTTTGAGAAATACCGCGATTCCGTGTCCCACGAAGTAGTGGAAGCTGGACCTCGCATCTAAATACTAGAATACTTTTTATGGAGATCTGATGGACAAATTTGTTATCACCGGGGGACGACCACTGCATGGTACGATGCAACCTTCAGGCAACAAGAATGCTGCTTTACCGATGATGGCTGCCTGTCTGCTAACAGAAGAACCTGTCATCCTGCACAACATGCCCAACATCAAAGACACGCAAACAATGCGCAGGCTGCTTGAGAGTCTGGGAGTAAGCGTGGAGGTGCTTGAAAACACGTCTTCCTGGCGTTTTCAAGCAAAAGATATCACTCCGTCGGATCTTGATCCGGAGCTTTGCCGGCAAATTCGTGCTTCCATCCTCCTGGCTGGTCCCATGGTCGCTCGGTTTGGCGACCTGGTGTTGCCTCCCCCAGGAGGAGATGTTATTGGTCGCCGCCGGGTGGACACCCACGTGCTTGCTCTTGAAAAGCTTGGCGCTACATTTAGATACAATGGCGTTTTTGATTTCAAAGCAGCGCGTCTCCAAGGCGCGGACATTTTGCTCGACGAAGCCAGCGTTACCGCCACTGAAAATACGATCATGGCAGCAGTGCTTGCCAATGGCACAACGACTATACGCAACGCAGCTTCAGAGCCCCACATCCAGGAACTGTGCAAGTTGCTGAATGCAATGGGCGCAGGTGTGCAGAACATTGGCTCAAACACGTTGGTTATCGATGGTAAAGATCGCCTGCATGGGGCTGAATTCACCATTGGACCCGACTACCTCGAAGTAATTAGCTTTGTTGGCGCCGCGGTAGTAACGCGCGGCGAGATTCGCATCAAAAATGCAGGTGTTGAGCATCTCTCAATGATCAAGATGGTTCTGAAAAGGCTCGGAGTGGATATAACTTTCATAGGTGATGACATTCTTGTGAGTGCGAGCCAGCGCCTGGTGATTGAGCCTGATCTGGGCAATGCCATCCCTGAAATTAGTGTAATGCCCTGGCCTGCCTTCCCCACTGACTTGATGAGTATCGCGATCGTGATAGCCACTCAGTCCACCGGCACGATCCTTTTCCACGACTGGATGTATCCAAGCCGTATGTTCTTCACGGACAAATTGGTCTCCATGGGAGCCCAAATTGTGTTGTGCGATCCTCACCGTTGTATCGTCAACGGACCAACCCGCTTGAATGCAGAAAAACTGGATAGCCCCGACATTCGGGCTGGTATCGCCCTGGTTCTTGCTGCTCTCTCGGCCAATGGAACCTCAACGATCCGTAATGTTGCCCAAATAGATCGCGGTTATGAGCGCATTGAGGAGAAATTGCGAGGGCTTGGAGCCGAAATTTACAGGGAAACAGCCTGAAATTGACATAAAGAACAGCCTAAGAAGCTGTTCTTTCTTTATTGGCGCTATGCAATTCTCTTGACAAGGTGACGGGAAGTAGTAATATCCTCTCTGCTTAATGAGACGAAGAAAGAACCGAATATGAAAAAGATACCGGTTGATGCCGGTTTTAACGATGTAAAACAAAAGCTGACGACTGAGCAGCTTTTTGAATCTCTTGGAACAGGATTACAGGGACTCACAAACCAGGAAGCCGCTGACCGTCTGTCGCAATTCGGAAAGAATGAGCTGCAGGAAGTCAAAGGCAAACCGCTAATCTTGAAATTCCTGTCTCAATTCACACACGTAATGGCTATCATGCTCTGGATCGCCGGCATTGGCGCGTTTGTCGCCCGCATGCCTGAGCTTGGCATTGCAGTTTGGTCAGTGAATATCATTAATGGGTTATTCAGCTTCTGGCAGGAATTCCAGGCAGAAAAAGCTACTGAGGCGCTCAAGAAGATTCTGCCTTCTTATTCCAGAGTGATGCGTGACGGTGAAGTCCAAAGAATATTTAGTGAAGATATCGTTCCAGGAGATTTGATTTTTCTGGAAGAAGGCGAAAGCATTTCAGCCGACGCCAGGCTGATCAACAGCGCTGAATTACGGGTGAATCAATCTACTCTTACGGGAGAATCACGTCCAGTAGCTCGCTCTGCCGACCCTGTCAGCGGTGAAGGCTTGACCGAATCAGAAACGCCTAACCTGATTTTTGCCGGGACGTTTGTCGCAGCCGGCTCAGGTAAAGCGATAGTGTATGCCACAGGAATGAATACAGCTTTTGGGCGGATTGCCCGCCTCACCCAGGAGGTCGGCGACGATCTCAGCCCGTTACAGAAAGAAATGCAATCGGTTACCAAGATTGTGACGGCAATAGCCGTCGGCGTAGGCGTCATTTTCTTTATACTGGCGAAGATTTTTGCTCAAATTAATTGGCTTGAGAGTTTTATCCTTGCACTGGGTATGATCGTAGCTTTTGTTCCTGAAGGTCTTGAGCCAACGGTTACACTCTCACTCGCGATGGCAACCAAGCGCATGGCGAAACGTCACGCCTTAATTAAAAAACTCAGTGCGGTAGAGACACTCGGATGCACAACAGTAATTTGCACCGATAAAACTGGCACACTGACACAAAACGAGATGACAGTTCAATCTGTGTGGCTACCGACTTTGAACGAAGGACAACTAAGTGGCCGTGCGGTCATGGTAAATGGTACCGGGTATGAGCCGCGCGGTGAACTAAGCGAGAACAATCAGCAGATTGTTGCAAAAAATGATGCGTCACTTTTACGTATCTTGCTAACGATGTCCCGCTGTAATACTGCAAAATTAGTTACCCCAAACACCGAGAACCAACGCTGGACTGTGATTGGCGACCCAACCGAAGCCGCGCTACTGGTTGCCGCAGGAAAAGCAGGTCTTTCCACAGACGACATCCAGGGAGACGTTATTGCAGAACTTCCCTTCGATTCGCGTCGAAAACGAATGAGTGTGGTCCAGCTCGAGCGGACAGCCCAGGGTTTCAATCGCGTTGTCAATACGAAGGGTGGCATTCGGGAAATTCTTGATATCTGTACACAAATTCAACTTGGGTCAGAAACACAGACACTTACAAATGAATTGGTCAGCCAAATTATTCAGGTGCATGATGAGTTCGCCCGTCGTGGTTTGCGAGTCTTGGCTGCGTCACAAAAACTGATGATGCAGGAAGATGCGGATTATTCTGTGGATGCCATTGAGAAAGGTCAAACTTTTCTTGGCTTTATGGCTATGATGGATCCCCCTCGCCCGGATGTTGCCAAGGCAGTGGAAGTCTGCCACAAGGCTGGAATCCGGATCATCATGATTACCGGCGACTACGGCTTGACTGCAGAAACAATTGCCCGAAACATCGGAATTGTTACGGGTGAACACGTTCGGATAGTTACGGGCGTGGAACTCGAAAGCATGGATGAAAAAGCTTTGGAAGAAGCTGTCAGCAGTGAAGTTATTTTTGCCCGCGTGGCACCTGAACACAAACTGCGCGTGGTATCAGCATTGCAGGCTCTCGGGCAAGTTGTCGCGGTAACCGGAGATGGTGTAAACGACGCTCCCGCCCTAAAAAAGGCGAATATTGGCGTTGCAATGGGCATCAGCGGTTCGGATGTTGCCAAAGAAGCTGCGGACATGATTCTGACGGATGATAACTTCCATTCCATCGTCAATGCTATCGAAGAAGGACGCGCAGTCTACGAGAACATCAAACGGTTTACCACCTACATCTTCACGAGTAACACGCCAGAAGCGATCCCATTCATGCTTTTTGCTCTGTCTGGCGGGCGCATACCGATTGCTCTGCCAGTCATGCATGTATTGGCGGTCGATCTGGGAACAGACATTGTTCCAGCGTTAGGGCTTGGCGCGGAACCTCCTGAGGAAGGTGTTATGGATGTTCCTCCACGAAAATTGAGTGATCATCTCATAACAGGTCAACTCTTAACTCGCGCTTACCTCGTATTGGGTCCGGTTCAGAGTATTGTTGCAATGTTAGCGTTTTACTATTTTTACTGGACGAATGGCTTCTCGGGACAGTGGCTTGGGCTGCCAGATTCTGGCCAAATATATCTTGCCGCGACTGCAATGGCGTTTGGCGGTGTCGTTGTAACCCAGATTGGTAACCTCTTCACTCAAAGAGCCACCCATCGTTCAATCTTCAAAGTTCCCCTTTTCAATAATCGGTTTATCTGGTTGGGTGTGATTTCTGAGATCGTGCTAACCCTCGCCATTGTCTACATGCCGTTTATGCAGCGTTTCATTGGCACTGCAGCCTTCGATCCGAAGTATTGGTTGTTCCTGATTGCTTGGATTCCAATCCTGCCTCTGGTAGACTCTGTCTATAAATATTTTAAAAACAGACCTACTTCCGTTCGAGAAAGACTCACTCGGAAAGGAGAGTCACTATGAAAATTATCATTGTTGGTTGCGGTCGGGTTGGAGCTGGTTTGGCAAAAAACCTCAGTTTGCAAGGGCTCGACGTAACCATAATCGATAAGAACAAAGCTGCCTTTGAAGCGCTCGGTCCGAGCTTCAAGGGTAAGACAATTGAAGGCATCGGTTTTGATCAGAAGGTCCTTTCAAAGGCCGGCATTGAGAAAGCAGACGCTTTGGCAGCGGTCACAGCTTCGGATGAAGCCAACATCGTTGCCGCCCGTATGGCAAGGTCTTTCTATCGGGTTCCCTTCGTTGCCGCTCGTGTTTATGAACCCCAAAAGGCGAAGATATATCGCCGCCTGGGAATTCAGACCATCTCACCCGTTACTCTCGGAATTGAACGACTTACCAGTTTACTGGTTTTTCCTAATCTGAACGTAGATCGCGCAATCGGTGCAGGTCAGGTGAGCCTGGTGGATGTGGAAGTAAATCAAGCCCTTGCTACCAAAAGAAACAAGGATATTGAGATACCCGGTGAAATTGAACTCGTCGCACTCACCCGTAATGGTAAAACCAGCTTACCAAATGATGCATTGATGTTCCAGATTGGCGATATTCTTCACCTGTCTGTAACATCCTCGTCACGCAACAAAGTCAACCAGTTGGTAAGACGGTAAAGGATTGGTGAATTATGAGAGTATTAATCGTTGGTGGTGGAAAAGTTGGTACCTTTCTAGCCGAGCGGCTAATTAAAGAGAAGCATGATGTTCGTTTAATCGAATTAAGAGAAGAAGAAAAAGAGCGTATCCTGCTCGATATACCTGCTGATCGGTTGTTTATTGGCAGCGGTACCGACCCGGATGTTCTGGAAGCTGCGGGTATTCGCAAAGCAAACGTAGTTGCCGCTGTTACTGGCAGTGATGAAACAAACCTGGTTGTGACCACCCTTGCCCGTTATGAATTCATGATTCCTCGGATTATTGCCCGTGTCAATCATCCCAAAAACGCGTGGCTATTCAACAAAGAGATGGGTGTCGACGTTGCAATCAACCAGGCTGACTTACTGGCTGATTTGATCGCTGAAGAAATGTCCATGGGCGATATGATGACAATGCACGTTCTAAGGCAGGGTAAGTTCAGGCTGGTCGAGGAGAAAATTGCTCCTGCAGCTTTGGCAGATGGCAAGCGTCTATCCGATTTGAACCTTCCTGATCAATCCAGCATTGTTTCAGTGATAAGGGACGGCAGCTTGCTTGCTCTGAAGACAGATCCTGTTTTACAGACGGGCGACGAAGTAATCGCGATCGTCCTTGAGGATCAAAAGAAAGCTCTGGCCAGATTCTTTAACTTGCCTTGATTTTAGTTAACCAAAAAAGAGGTTGACCAATACGCCAACCTCTTTTTGATGGATAATTGCTGTTACTTCTGGGCTTCGCAGACTTCCAGGAATTGTTTAACAGTGTCCTTGAGCATTGGCTCTGGGAGAGCGCCCACCTGGCGGTGGACAATTTTGCCGTCTTTGAGCATGAGCATGGTAGGAATGCCTTGCACTCCATACTTGCCAGCCCATTCCTGATTTTCATCAGTGTTGACTTTGGCTACAATTAATCTGCCCGCATTTTCCTTGGCGATTTTGTCCAGGATTGGTGCAACCATGCGGCAAGGGCCGCACCAGGGTGCCCAAAAATCGACGATTACTGGCAAGGTGTTTTCAATTACGGTTTTCTGAAAAGCTGCATCTGTTACATTAATAGGTTCTTCGTACATTTGGTTAATTCCTCCGGTTACTGTGCTTCAGTATACAAGTGTTTGATGACTTTTACAACTAAAAGCTTATTCAGCTCACCATCCCAATTTATCAAACAGAGGCTGCCAAAGTACAACGACCCCGATGATAACAGCCAGGATTGCCGCAATTAACACAGAAGCTGCGCCGACGTCCTTCCCAATTTTGGCGAGCGGGTGTTTTTCGGGGCTTGCCAGGTCCACAATCACTTCGAGCGCCGTGTTCATGAATTCAGCCATCCAGACCAACCCGATCACTAGCAGGATAGCCAACCAATCCAGCCTCTCAATCTTTAGCCATGCCGAAACAGCAACAACCACCACTGTGGCAGCAAGGTGAAGCCAGGCGTTTTTTTGAGTTTTTAGGACATAAAAGAACCCTGAGAACGCGTACTTGAAAGAATTTCTTCTGCCTCGGATGAATTGTTCAGTTTCTTTTCTTCTGGATTTCATGGTTAACTATTTTTACCCTTCAAAAAAAAGATATTTGAGATAAAATAGAAATTCCTTTGCGGGTGTAGCCAAGTGGTAAGGCATTAGCTTCCCAAGCTAACATTCGTGGGTTCGAATCCCATCACCCGCTTTTTTCTTTTAATGCAATTATATCTGAGAAAAGAATCAAAACGCCACCGTTTGACCGGTGGCGTTTTCGAATGGTCAGTTGAGCTCTTTTTTGTAAACCCGGTGGTTCTTATAGAAACGCACACCCAGGTTCGCCAGATCCTTACGCATTTGGGTGGCGGTTTCTGCCACCTGCGTCAACTCAGCATGCACAAAACGAGGACGCTCGTGCGTCGCCAATTCAAGCGCTTCCATCAACAAAGCGTTGCCACCCATACCCTGATATTCTGGCAAGATGCCAATTCCGTTCAGATCCAGCCATTCAGTGCGGTTGAGTGCAAACATCAACCTCAGAATTTCAATCGGACCAAGCTTCCCTTTGTTTTTCTGCATAGCAGCTGAGACATCCGGAAATGGGAGAACAAAACCAACAGCATCGCCTTCCTTGTTCAAAATAAGTTTTGATAATTCTGGAATGACGAAGCCCAAGGCATTATCAACCACATAAGACAACTCACGATCGCTTAGTGGATAATACTCCCAGTTCTTAATAAAGGATTTGTTGTATGCATCACGCAGTTTCTCTTTCCACGCAGAGATTTGCTTCTTGTTTTTGAAGCTCATCACTGTCAGAGAGCCGTGTTTTTTGGCTATTTCAATCGCTTTTTTAACCTTTTCAGGCAACACAAACTCAGACAATTTGACATAGCTCGAAACGAAATCAACTTCCTTCACGAAGCCATAGTTTTCGACAAGCTTCTGATAGTAGGGATAGTTGTAGTTCATCATGTTCATCATCTGGCGGTGCTCAAAACCTTCCACCTGGATGCCATACCCATCGAGAGGTCCATAACCCTTCGGTCCAACGATCCGGTTCATGCCGTGTTCCAAAGTCCAGCGAGTGGCAAGGTCAAACAAAGCGTTCGCAACTTCCTGGTCGTCAATGCAGTCAAACAGGTAAAACTCGCTATCTTTTGTCCCATGATGTTGGTTGAATGGACGATTGATGAGCATTGAGAGCTTACCAACCACTTTACCGTCCCGCTTCGCCAGGAAAAATTCGGAAATTGAATGATCATAAAAGGGATGCTTTTTCTCATTCATCATGGCGTAAATGTCATTTTTGAAAGGCGGGACAAACTGCTTGCAGTCCCGATAGAGTGCGTACTGAAACTCAACAAACTCCTTGCGTAAAGCCTTAGTATCAACCTTGATGACTTCGATCATGCTTTCCTCCAGCGGAGATAGGGTAAAGAAAATAACTAATCATTTATAACCCCAAATTCGTATTTGCGATACTTGCCGAGCAGTACGAGTTGTTATATAATCCGCCTGTTAAAGTTAAGTCTGAAAAGAGGTTTTTGTATGATTGATGTCAATGATTTACGCAAAGGTGTCACGTTTGAAACTGATGGCAACCTGTATCGCGTTATGGAGTACGCTCACAATAAGCCGGGTCGGGGATCCGCCACGATTCGCATTAAAGCGCGGGATATTCGCAAGGGTAATACACTCGAAATGACCTTCATCTCTGGTGATCGTGTCCAGGATGTCCGTCTCGATTACCACAACGTTCAGTATCTTTACCGTGATGAAAACTTTTTCTACTTCATGGATATGGAGACCTTCGAGCAGCCAGCTATCCCCAACGATCTTGCAGAAGATTACGCCGGCTTCCTGAAAGAAAACATGGAAGTGAAGTTGACTTTCTTCGGTGAAGAGCCTCTCGACATCGAGCTGCCCACCAGCGTGGATCTAAAGGTCATCAGAGCGGAGGCTTCAGCTCGCGGTAATACTGCCACGGGTGTCACCAAGCTGGTCACCACCGATACTGGTCTAAAAGTCCAAACTCCTTCGTTCGTCAATGAAGGCGACACAATCCGTGTTGACACCCGCACTGGCGACTACCTCACCCGGGTCTAGACGAGCATGAGAACTCCTGACGGTCGCGATTGTAAATTCTTCTATGGAGATTACTATCGCGGCCGTGATTTTGAGGAATGCCGGGCACTGATAAATCCTCAGGATAAGAAGGATTGGACTTCTTCGGCTTGCAAGACCTGCCCTGTTCCGTTAATCCTGCAAAATAATGCCTGTCAGAATATGGCGCTGACAACTTATTTTCAGAAAACACTATTTGGAAAACGCATGCGTGTAAAAGCCTGGTGTTCACGATCGCACGGGGTTGTCCGCAACCCTAACATAGGCTGTGGGCTTTGTCACCTGCCCCAGGATGCTGAGAAACATTAGAGTTCTATCAGAAACCTGTGCAAGTCTACCCCGAGGGAAAATTCATCCGGGCTTATTGGTATAATCCTAATTCGATGCGTAAAGCGTTAAATTTACGGAGGTTGTTTTGAAACCACGAAATCAGTCATTTTTTATCTCAGCTCTGTTGCTATTTGCGCTGATTGCCATGGTTTTCTATGGCGTTCAGGAAAATAGTTTCGGAAGTACAGAGATTCCTATAAACCAACTTGCCTCAGACATTGAAGCTGGAAAAGTTTCCAGCATCAAAGTCGACAGCAACCAGGTTGAGGTTCAATACAAGAATCTCGAACAGAAGACGATTAGTATCACATCCAAGGATCCGCAGAGTGGATTGGTGGAACAGCTTATCGATCTTGGTGTTTCACCTGAAAAACTGCGGGACCCACAACTGAGCATTCAGATTGTTGTGCCCGGTTTTTGGTCGGAAGCCCTCGTCGCCCTGCTTAATTTCATCCCGTTCATATTGATGGGAGTTCTTTTCTTCTTCTTCATCCGGCAAGCGCAAGGGTCAAACAATGCCGCCATGGCATTTGGAAAGTCCCGCGCTAAGATGCTTACTGGTGAACACCCGACCGTTACTTTCGCGGATGTAGCCGGAGTGGAAGAAGCCAAAGAAGAGCTGCAGGAAATCGTTGAATTCCTCAAGGAGCCCCAGAAGTTCATTGCTCTGGGAGCAAGAATCCCCAAAGGTGTGCTCTTAGTAGGATCTCCCGGTACCGGCAAAACTCTAATGGCAAAAGCCGTTTCAGGAGAGGCTGGCGTGCCATTCTTCTCCATTTCCGGCTCCGAATTTGTTGAAATGTTCGTTGGTGTCGGTGCAAGCCGCGTCAGAGATCTTTTCGACGAAGCCAAAAAACATTCCCCATGTATCGTGTTTGTTGATGAAATTGACGCGGTTGGTCGCCATCGAGGTTCAGGTCTTGGCGGAAGTCATGATGAGCGTGAACAAACACTCAACCAGCTTCTGGTCGAGATGGATGGTTTCGGTACCGATACCAACGTGATTGTGATTGCGGCCACCAACCGACCGGACATTCTTGACCCTGCTCTTATGCGTCCTGGTCGTTTTGATCGCCGCGTAATGCTCGACAAGCCCGATCTAAAGGGTCGTGAGGCAATCCTGAAGGTGCACACACGTGGCAAGCCTGTTGCCGCTGAAGTCAGCCTGGAGCAAATCGCCCGATCCACTCCTGGTTTTGTCGGAGCTGACCTTGAAAATCTTGTCAACGAAGCTGCAATTCTTTCGGCTCGTCGAAACAAGAAAATCATCGGACAATCCGAGTTTGAAGAATCCATCGAAAGGGTAATTGCAGGACCTGAGCGCAAGAGCCGGCTCATCAACCCCAAGGAAAAGAAAATCATCGCCTACCATGAAGCGGGACATGCAGTTGTCATCAACGCTCTGCCTGAGGGGGATCCTGTTCAGAAGGTATCCATCATCTCACGCGGCATGATGGGCGGCTTTACTCGCGCATTGCCAACCGAAGATCGAAACCTTGAAAGCCGAAAGAAACTCATGGCTGAAATGGTGGGTCTGCTTGGCGGTCGTGCGGCGGAAGAGATTATGTTTGACGATATCACTTCCGGCGCTTCCAGTGATATTGAACGGGTTACAAAACTTGCCCGCGCGATGGTCACACGCCTCGGCATGAGTGACAAACTCGGACCGATGGTCTACGGACAAAAGGAAGAAATGATATTCCTGGGGCGCGAAATCTCCGAACAGCGCGATTATTCAGAGGCTGTTGCACAGGAGATTGACCGTGAGGTACAGCGTGCTGTCCACGAAGCATATCAGACTGCAAAAGAAATCTTGGAAACTCACAAGGATAAGTTAATCGCGGTGGCTGAAAAGTTGCTTGAAGTTGAAACGATCACCAACGAGGAGTTTGAGGCGATCTTCCCCCCACCTGTTGAGAAAAACCAGGGCATACCGGTCATCAATCCGGCATAATCCCTAACTTGCTTTCAACAAGATCCAGCGCATTTTCTAAAATCGCTGGATCTTGCGCATTTAACCAGTGAATATCTGGATCAGAAGGTTTAAACCAATTCGCCTGGCGGCGCACATAGACGCGTGTGTTCCGTTTGATCAGCGCTACTGCCTCATCGAGCGAAACTTCCCCTTTTAGATGGGAAATAACCTCGTTGTAACCAATCACACGCATGGTATCTAAAGTAGGACCAAACCCAGCGTTGAGCAAGCGTTGCACCTCCTCGACCAAACCCAGGGCTATCATAGCATCCACCCGCTGATCAATCCGGGCATACAACACTTCGCGTGGCAGTTCAAGCCCGATGATCAGGGTGTGGTTGGGCGGTTTCTCTTTATCCCGCAGGTCAGAAAACTTCAAACCAGTGCTCAGGATCACTTCCAAGGCCCGAATGGTTCGGCGATGGTTGCGAAAATCGATATTGGCTGCAGCTTCGGGATCGATTGCGCTAAGTATTTCATAAAGCTTGTCAAATCCGATGCGATTGCCAATGGTTTCGAGGTCATCACGTAACTGGTCGTTGGGTCCGTGCGAAGGAACCTGCCAGTTTTGCAGAATCGAGCGTATGTATTGCCCGGTCCCACCCGTTAAAATCGGCAGGGTGCCTTGCTGTTGAATTTCTTCTATGATGCGAGTGGCCGATTGTTTATAAAGCCCCAAATTCCAAGGATCCGCCAGGCTGGCAACGTTGATCAGATGGTGAGGGGCTTCCCGGAGCTCAGCTAAGGTTGGCTTGGCAACCCCGATTTCAAGCTCCCGGTACAGATAACGAGAGTCAGCCGAGACAATCTCGCCTTTCAATGCACGTGCGATCTGAATGGCGAATGCGCTCTTGCCCGATGCAGTTGGTCCGACAATCACTAACAACGGCTTTTCAATCATTGATGTTCACCGAACGGAAATGCAGGAACACAGGCGGCTCAGTCTTGACAAAATTTTCCACGATTACCAGGTCCAGATTCCAAAAATCAGGATATTCCGGGTGTTCGCAGAGAAAAGCGTTCATGGTTTCGGAAAGTGCTTTTAGTTTCTTCCTGCCCACACTATACTCCGCGGGACCGAATTTTTGGCTGCGTCGTGTCTTCACCTCCACGCAGGTCAACAGCCCGGTCTCATCCAGCATGATCAAATCAGCTTCGCCGAACCGACAGTGATAGTTTCTCTGGACAAGTTTGTAGCCCTGGGTCAGTAGTCGCTCCAACACCAGCGTTTCACCCCAGTTTCCAGTCTTTTTTCTGTAAAGTGAGCTCATGCCAAAAGTATAATCGTTTCGGTTAAGTTATAAGCCTCATAAAAACTAGATGTGTGCGTTTCCGCCTGTATTAAGTTAGAATTGACCAATTACATATACAGGATATTCCAATGGCCGTTTGTGAAATAGTAACAATTGGTACTGAACTGCTTCTCGGTGATATACAAGACACAAATTCCAGATTTATCGCCAGGTCGCTCCGTGATATTGGCGTCGACCTCTACCGCCTCACCACGGTAGGCGACAATCTTCATCGCATCACGGCAACCCTGCAGGAAGCCCTCATGCGTGCGGATATCGTGATCACCACCGGCGGTCTCGGACCAACAGTGGATGACCCCACCCGCCAGGCAGTAGCCAACGTATTCCATGTCAAACTCGTTTATCTTGAAGAGCTATGGCAACAGATTCTGGACCGTTTTCGTCACTATGGTAGAACCCCGACCGAGAACAACAAACGCCAGGCATTTATCCCTGGCAACTCGATTGCGATCCCCAATCCTGTCGGGACAGCCCCTGCATTCTATGTGGAACTGGGCGGAAAAACACTGATATCACTGCCAGGTGTTCCTCGAGAGATGGAATACCTTATGAATACCTTCGTCGTGAGCTATCTGAAACAGCGTTATGATCTGCGCGATGAAATTATTCTTCCCTGGGTAATCCATACCATTTCCAAAGGCGAATCAGCCATTGATGAAATAATTGGAGAAATGGAAATCCTGAGCAATCCCACCGTCGGGCTGCTTGCTCATCCCGGTCAGACGGATATTCGCGTCACTGCCAAAGCGCCGTCTGCTGCTGAGGCAGAAGCGATGATGCAGCCAGTTCTGCAAGAGATTCGCGAAAAACTGAAGGATTACATCTACGGTGAGAACGAAACAACCCTTGAGCAGGCGGTTGCCGGGTTGTTGAACCAATCCCAAACCCGCCTTTCAATCATTGAAAGCGGCACAAGTGGCGAAATATTCGAAAAATTATCACAACACATGCTTGAAGGGCAGATCACCGGAGACATCGTGGATCTGGTCTTTTCCGGTGAGACGCTGAACCGCCTGATGCACGAATACCAGGAGCAAAAGCTTGCTGACATGGTATTGAGTGTGGTGCTGAGCCCCAAAGATGCCGATCCCCACGTGCAAATCGCCTTGCTCCATAAGGGGACAATTTCCGAAATAAACCGTCTTTATGGTGGACCTTCAGGTGATGCCCTTACCTGGGCGGTCAATTACGCGCTTGACATGATCCGCTGGAAGTTTATTGAAAAGTAAAGGAGAGAAATGCAAAGCTTAACTACCATTCTCAAGAATGCCATCGTCCTGACGATGAACCAGGACAACGAGATCTTTGACCCGGGTGCAGTCGCTATCGATGGCGACAAGGTTGTCGCGGCAGGCTCGGAGGAAGCTATTCTTTCGCAGTACCAGGCTGCTGAAGTGATTGATTGCGGTAAAAAAGTCTTGATGCCGGGATTGGTCAACACTCATACTCATATTCCGATGACTTTGCTTCGAGGTCTGTCTGATGACCTGCGCCTCGACGTTTGGTTGATGGGTTACATGATGCCAGTAGAACGGGAGTTCGTCTCCCCCGAGTTTGTCCGGCTTGGCACGAAATTAGGTTGCGCCGAGTTTATTCGTTCTGGAGTAACAACCTTTAACGATATGTATTACTTTGAAGACCATGTCGCCGAGGCGACTGCTGAGGTTGGCTTGCGAGCGGTGGCTGGTCAGACGGTGATGAAATTTTCTGCCCCAGATGCAGATTCCTACGAAGATTCGCTTGCCCTTTGCGAAAACCTCATCAAAAAATGGCAGGATCACGCTCTGATTATCCCTGCGATTGCTCCACACGCTGTCTACACCTGCACACCAGACGTACTAACCTCAGTTGTGGAACTGGCAAAGAAAACTAACACCAGGGTTCACTTTCACGTTTCGGAAACCAAAGACGAAGTTGAGAACCTCCGCAAAGAACATGGTATGCCTGTTGTGCCCTACATTCGCAAATTCGGGATGCTTGAGACCAGGCTAATTGCTGCTCACTGCGTCTACCTTGATGAAGGCGAGATCCGCAGTCTGCAACATGCCGGCGTGGGTATTGCACACAACCCCACCTCAAATCTCAAGCTTGCGTCCGGCTTTGCCCCTGTATCCCGCATGATGCACCTCGGTTGCAATGTGGGCATCGGCACGGATGGTCCTGCTTCGAACAATGATCTCGATATGTTTGAGGAAATTCGTCTCGCCAACCTGATCGCCAAGGCTTCTTCTGGTGACCCGACCGTCTTGCCTGCCCGGCAGACCCTGCAAATGGCAACCATCATTGGTGCAAAAGCACTGCACATGGATGATCTCATTGGAAGTCTCGAACCCGGTAAACGGGCTGACATTATCCTGATTGACATTTCTGCTGTCCATAATCAACCACGCTTCCTGCGGGATCCTGAAGGCATTTATGCTCAGATCATTTACGCCGCCAAGTCAACAGACGTCACGGACACAATGGTGAACGGGAAGTGGCTGATGCGCAATCGGGAGCTGCTCACGCTTAATGAGAAACAGCTGCTTACCGAAGCCACCGGTATCGCGGCAAGGATTGACGAGTTCCTCAAGGGGCGCGAAGAATCGGTCTACTCGAAACTGATTGCGATTGGTGGTGCTGCAGAGGAAGAGAGCTTTGAAGTCCAGGCTAAGGTTCAAGTTGACTCAATTACACCCGTTTTAGAAGCGCTTTCCAAGCCTGGCATACTTATCCTGCGAAAACGCCACTATCACGAATATGATACGTATTTTAGCTTTGACAGGCCTTCACAAGGGCGGTTGCGCTACCGTGAGGATGAATTCCTCGACGAGATGGCTAAGATTTCGAGCGTTCGGTCACGCCTTACTCTGATCGGTGAACTTGATACTTCGCGGGATCTTAACGATCGCCAGATCATGCTTTCTCGCAGCCGCTATCTTGCACCAGCTACTCATAGCTTGCGGTTTTACCAGGAATACTTCAAGCCGGCTTCCAAGCTTGAAATCGAGAAGAATCGCCTGAGATATTTGATACAATTCAAAGACACCGAATTCTTCATCAACCTTGACACAATTCAAACGCCCAATATTGGTAAATTTGTTGAGATCAAGAGCCGCACCTGGAGCCGCCAGGACGCGGACCAGAAAAC
>CAYPBU010000025.1:0-13352 GCA_964409045.1 uncultured Anaerolineaceae bacterium
CCCCCGAGTATCCCTGCCCGCCACGGTTGCCCAAAGGCGTGGACCACTGGCTGATCCACCAGACCTCCGAGAGGGGTCCGGCGATTGGCGGCGTGGGCAACTATATAGATTACGACCGTTGGAACGGTACTCCCGCTGACGTTTTGGCTTATTTTGGTCAAACCGAGGCTGTTGGGGCGATCTGCCCGCTGGATGGAGAGATTTGCCCGGTCAGAGGCAAGTGTGCGTCTGATAACGTGCAGTGTGAAATGGTGGCAGCATGAGCAGCCTGCGCCGTCAAATAACGCAATTTCTGGGGCTGCAACCCCAAACCGAGCAGCACCAAAAACAGTTCAGCCTGGAAGAAACCGATAACACCCTGCTCGTTGGCGCATGGCAAGCCGGCGAAAGCCCGCGCGACCGCCTGGCTTACGACCGGCAGGACGTGCTGGCAGACTGTATGGACGCCTGGCGCTTCAACCCCCTGGCGCGCCGCATCACCGAACTGACCACCACCTACGTCACAGGCGGCGGCTTCGTGTTGAACTGCCCGCACACAGGCACACAAGCTTTCCTGGAGCGGTTTTGGAACCATCGCCTGAACCACCTCAGCCTGCGAACCGGCGAACTCTCGGATGAATTGGTGCTGAGCGGCAACCTGTTCCTGCTGGTTTCCACTGATGCTTCCGGCATGAGCTATCTGCGCGTCATCCCGAGTGCGGATATCGCCAGGATCGAGTCGAGTTCTTCGGACATCGAGCAGGAACTGCGCTATGTGGGCAAGCCAAGCTTGACGGGCGAGGAGCGGATCTATCTGGCTTATCAGCCAGGCAGGGACAGACCCGAAGAAGGTGGGGGATTCAGCCCGGTCATGCTGCACTATGCGGTCAACCGCCCGGTTGGGTCGCAGTGGGGAGAGAGCGACCTGGCACCGGTGTTGAAGTGGCTTTCGCGTTACAACGCCTGGCTGGAAGACCGGGTGCGGCTGAACCGTTTCCGTAACGCTTTTGTGTACGTGGTGAGGGCGAGGTTTGCCAATGAAACTGCGCGCACTAACCGGCAGGCGCAGCTGGCAGCCCATCCGCCTGCGCCAGGCTCGGTGTTAGTCACGGATGAGAACGAAGAATGGTCGGTCATCGCGCCGAAACTCGAGGCACTGGATGCTTCAAGCGATGGTCTTGCAATCAAGAAGATGATCGCGGCTGGCGTGGGGCTGCCGCTGCACTTCCTGGCAGAGCCGGAATCTTCGACCAAAACCACGGCTGAGGCGTCTGGCAACCCAAGTTACCGCCGTTTTGCGGAACGTCAGCGGGCTATGTGTTGGATTATGCAGGATTTGCTGCGCGTAGTCGTAGAGCGGCGCGCTTATTTTGACCTGAGCGTCGATCCGAATGCTCCCATTAACGTTTCTGGAGGCGATATTTCCGCCCGGGATAACGCTGAACTGGCAGATGCCGGGCAGAAAGCGGCTGCAATCGCTTCAGGTCTGCATGAAAAGGGTTTGATCAGTTCGGAGGAGTTGCTGCGCCTGGTTTATCGCTTTATGGGTGAGCAATTGTCAGCAGGTATTGAGAGCAAAAGCGAGCAGGAATAAGTTCAGATCAGGGATTTTGCGTGGGGCAAAGCAACTTTTCTGGAATGGATGAAATGAAAGGAGTCGAATGGGTGAATTCAGAGAACATTTAAATCTGGAGGTAAACCCTGTCAGTAACGACCGTTTTGAGATCTTGGCGATCACTGCCGGGGTGGCAAACGGCTGGGAGTTCCCGGCGGAAGTGCTGCGCGAGTCGTTGGCGCTTTGGGAGGGAGTGAATTGTTTTGTGGACCACAGCCTCAGTGCCCGCTCGGTGCGCGACATCGCCGGGGTACTGAGGGACACCCGCTGGGATGAAGCTGCCAGCGGCGTGCGGGCTGATCTGACTGCTTTTGGTCCGTCTGCGCAGGTGCTTGCCGAGATCGGCAGGCAGGTGTTGGAAGCCAACGACGAACCAGCAGTGCGGGTGGGCTTCTCGGCGGACGTCTTATTCAAGGGCAAAGCCGGCAAGGTGGAGAAGATCCTCAAAATCTACTCCGTTGACCTGGTTTATAACCCTGCGCGTGGTGGGATCTTCTTACGCGCGCTAAATCAACTTGGCATTGAGCCATTACAAATTGGAGGAAATTACATGCAATCAAATCTACACAAAAACCTGAATGGGTCAGACGAAACAGCTGTGGAAGAGCAGCCCACTGCAGTAACCCATGGATTGCAGGAGCAGCTTTCAGAAATGCGGGCAATGCGCACAGAAATGAGCACCTTCCTGCTCGAAAGCTCCCTGGCAAACACGCGCTTGCCCGTCGGAATGCAGCAACGCATCCGCAACCAGTTCCAGGACCGCACTTTTACTCCAGCCGAACTCAAAGCGGCACTGCGCGAAGCCCACACCATGCTGGGAGAGTTTGATGGCGCGAAGAGCGTGCAGGGACCCGCGCGCATCGAAGGCATGGTCGAGCCGGCTGAGCGGCTTCAGGCAGCTGTGGATGATCTTTTTGGTGCGCCGCGTGAAAAACAAATGGCTTCAGCCTCTGTGCCGCGTCTCTCGGGCATCCGCGAGCTCTACCTCAACCTCACCGGTGACTACGACCTGCATGGGGGCTACTTCCCTGAGCGCGCCCAGCTGGCGAAAACCGGTGACTTTACCGGTTTGGTCAAGAACAGCCTCAACAAACTGGTCTCCAACACCTGGGAGGAGCTTGGCAAGGCTGGCTATGACTGGTGGAAGGATGTCACCGTGCAGGAGCATTTTAACAGCTTGCACGAGATCACCGGGACGCTGATCGGCACGGTGGGGGACCTGCCGAGCATTGCTGAAGGCGGCGCGTACCCTGAATTGCAAGTGGGTGACTCCCCTGAAACCGCCAGCTTCGTCAAATATGGCGGTTATATCCCCCTCACGCTCGAACTCATCGACCGCGATGAAACCCGCAAACTCCGTTCTTATGCCCGCGAGCTTGCCTCAGCCGGCATGCGCAAAATTTCGCGGCTGGTGGCGGAGATCTTTACCCTCAACGGCGGCACAGGTCCCTACCTGTCAGACGGCAGTTTATTGTTCAACAATACCGCGGTAACCACCGCCGGCGGGCATGCCAACCTCGATACCGTGGCGCTCAACCATGCCAACTGGGATGCAGTGAGCAGCAAAGTTTACAAGCAGCCAATGCTCGTCAAGGACGCCGCGACGTTTTATGGCACAGGTCCGCGCATGGCGGTCAACCCCAAATACATTTTGGTGGGGCGTTCGCTGCAAAAAGCAGCGATGGAAATCTGCACTGGTTCACTGGTGCGAGAGACGGATTACGTCTACGATAACGTCCTCAAGGGCAGTGCGGTACCAGTGGTTGTGCCGGAGTGGACGGACGCCAACGACTGGGCAGCTGCCTGCGATCCGCGCGTGGCGCCCGCGATCTTTGTTGGGGAACGCTTCGGGCTGGCACCGGAAATTTTCATCGCCGGCGATGAACTCTCTCCGGCGGTCTTCAGCAACGACGAGCATCGCCTGAAGGTGCGCCACTATCTGGCAATTTGGGTCAACGACTTCCGTCCCCTGTTCAAGTGCAATGTTGCTTAGGTTCGAAAGGATAATTGTATGGATAAATGGAAGACACTGCTGAGCTCACGCAAGTTTTGGGCAACCCTGGTGGGGCTGATTTTCATGATCATCAAGGTCATCAAGCCTGATTTCCCGCTGGACGGGGATCAACTGGCAGGTATCCTGGCGCTGCTCGTCAGCTACATCCTGGGCACTGCCCTGGAAGACGGTTTGCGCGCCAGCAAATAAGCGTTTTCGAATTGCCCCGCATGGTTTGCTGCCATGCGGGGCAAATTGGAGGAATCATGCGAGAGGATGTTTTAAGACAAGTAGTTGAAGACCTGGTTGGTCCAGGCGCGCTTGCTTACGCTTTGCAGGCGGATGGCAGCCTGACCATCGTGGACGCCAGTGGCTGTAAGCGCCGCTTTACCCCGGAAGACTACCAGGTTTTGCGCCAAAAGCGCACCAAAGCCCCGAAAAGGAGCACACAATGACCACTCTTAACACGATCACCCAAAGGCTGGGCAAACAATTCCTGGATCCGCATACCCTGGCAGCCCCCCAGGAGACCCGTGAAGAAGCCGTGCGGCTGGCATTGGAGGAGATCAACTTGAGCCTCAATCACGCCTATTCCATCACCGGGTTGGATGGCACGCTCACTGGCGACCTGCCCGAAAGCTGCCTGCCGGCGCTTTTTAGCGGCGCGGCTGCAATCCTGATCAGCACCGTGCTGCATTACGACCTGAGCAGCCACACCAACCTCCAGGCAGATCGGGCGCAGCTTCAGCTCTGGGCTGAGCACCTAAAACGTCAGTTCGACTTGCAGATGGACAGGTTGCGCCTTCAGGAGCTGCAAAACGCTCAAAGTGCCCCCCATCTGCAGTGGGAATGGCAGGAAATCGGGACCTGGCGCTAATGAGCTCTATGTCGATAGGCTTTATGGAAAGCACCTCAGAGCTGGATTGGTTTGATCTTGAAGGAGCTGGCATGCAGTCTGGGATGCTGGGCTGTGTGTGGAATATGCGTTTGGGCAGTGAAACCCGTTCCGCAGAGACCGCCATTATCAGCGTGAGAGGGTCATTGCTTGAGCTGCAAGCGCTTACAAGCCGGCTCGAAGCACTGCGTTCAGCTGCTACTCGCAGACAGGGTTTTTGCCTACGCGTGTGGAGCCAAATCCGTCAGTCTTACCTTTTTTCACCATTGTGGAATTTTGGCTGGCAAATCCTGCCCGGTCATCTGCCAGCAACGGAAGGTGGAAGTTTCAGGATTGATTTGAAATGGGACAGGGACAATCTTTTCTATGGGAATGAGGTGGCTTTGCCACTTTCCAACTCCTCTGGTGTGAGTGTCACGAACGGACTCACGCTTTTCAACCATGATGATCCGAATCTCGGGCACGACAATTGGTTCGAGGTCAACCTGTTGGAAATCGGCAATCATTGGCAACTCCCGCTGCGTGTGGAGCTCAAGAACACTACCAGTGGTGAGCCGTTGGCGGATTTTTGGTTGGGGAGCATGGCTTTGCCTGGGAGTGGCACGCTCCCCAACCTGGTTTTCGAGGCAGAGAACGGCACAGGCGGGGTAACCCTGACGGATGCCAGTGCATCCTCTGGTAAGTACTGCCGCTACGACTGGAGTGGCAGCGGTTGGCACGACCTGGCAAGCTGGGCGATTTCCGCTGTGGACGGCACGCGCTTGAAAGGGTTTGGTCTGTTGCCTTTACTGCGGTTCTTTGCTGCTCCCACTGAAGCCAGTCTGAAACTGCGTTGGGAATTGCGGGTGGAAGGAAACTACGTCTGGCTCGGACCAGCCGCCGACCTTGAATTGGGTCAAGCCAGCCTGCGCATGGCGCCGCTTTCGATCCCCTGGGGCGACCTGCCTTCGCGCAGTTTTGCCGCGGGGCATACGCTCGTTTTACAGGCTTTCCATATCGGCACGGGGGCTCACCGGCTGGAATTGGATGATTTTCTACTACTCCCGCAGCAAACCTTTGGGGCTTACCATGCCGTCAGCGCCCTGAAACAAAACGCCAGCCTGTTTGATGACCAAATGCGGCAGGCGGTATGGTCCGAAAGCGGCGGGTTGGAGTTAAGCACGCATTTGCGGGTTGGTTCCGGGCATCACTTGCAGCCGGGCAGCCTGCAGCGATTCTATTGCTTTCAACGTGAGGCAAGTGGATCCGCGCCAATCACACGCACCCTCTCGGTCAAGGCCTTTTATCGCCCCGCCTGGAGGTTGCCATGAACTGGCGCGCTTTTCTGACCGACCGGACGCAAGTGTCGGGTTTGACGCCGCTCAGCTTGAGTTGGGATGCCATCGGCGGTCCGCGTCAGGCAGTCCTTGGTTTGGAGAACGATGCAACCGGCTTCGAGAGTATGCAGAGTTGGCTGGGTTCCGGGGTTGAGATTTTCGATCCATCAGACCGCCTGGCGTGGTGGGGATACGTGGATCAGGTCAGCCAACCAATGGGGCTGACGGGGTTTGAAGCTTCCCTCGAATCAGTTGCTAACCGTGTGGCAGTCCGTTACCGAAGCATGGAACCCGGGAAGGACTTCGGCGCGATGGTACAGACGGATTGGAAGGATGATCTCACCAGCCAGGCGTTTTTTGGCATCAAGGAAGCGCTCCTCAAGCGCGATCTGATGAGCCCGGAGCAGGCGTCGCAGTTGCGTGATATCTGTTTGAATCAAACCGCGCTGCCCGTCACCAACCTCCAGGTAAACAGGAAAGAAAAGCAAAGCCAGGTGCTTTGCCGCGGTTGGTTTGAGCGTCTGCGTTGGCAGCAGTGGCCGGCACATTCTGATGTCTGGGGGCATAGCCCAAGCCAGCAAGGTTATCAATCCCTGGGGGCATCCCTCACGCAAAAAAGCCTGGCACAGTCCTGTGCCTTTCCGGATGCCCTGAAAGTGGCTTCTATCAGTGTTCGAATCAGGAAAATTGGTCAACCGACCGACCAGGTCCGCTTTCAGATCCAAACTGACGCGCTTGGGAAGCCTTCTGGTGTAATTCGGGCTGAGGCAACCCTGGCAGCGAGCGCCATCCCGACGGATAACTATGCCTGGATGACCGTTTGGTTTGCTGAGCCTTGCGCGGTCTTGGCGGGCGAACAGCTTTGGTTGGTGGTATCGCGTGATGGGGCTGCAAGCTCAACGGCATACTTCAGCCTTGGACTGGACGAGAGCCTGGGTTTTCCTGGCGGAAAACTGCTGCTTTTCAATGCCTCCCAATCCCAATGGGTGGCACGCACCCCAGACGCTGATCTGCTTTTCAAAGTGACAGCGTTGAGCGATTCGGTTGATCTGATGGCGCAGATCAAAGGAAAATCAGCTTGTTTCAGCGGTTTTTCGTATGAGGCAGGGGCAGGTCTTGTGCTGCCGTACGTCAGCGCAACCGGTAAGGATTGTTATGCCGCTTTTATAGATCTGGTGAACCTGGGCTCACCTGGGTTGAGCAGGTTATTGGTGGAAGTGAATTCCAATCGCCGCCTGAGGGTATATCCCCAACCCGGATATCAAGAGCCATGTTATCGGCTTGGGCAGGATGGGCGGATCAAAGATAAAGTCGGAAATGATATGGAATCCCCCTGGCAGGCGGTTGGTAACTGGCTAACCTCAGAAACGGGTACATCGTGCTTTCTTGACAACCTTCGCATGGAACCCTCGCATGAGAGTTATCAAATTCACACAACAAATATTGCAATTAGATAGCTATTTTATAAGGTTAATCTAAAATGACGGATAATACTGATAAAATAATGGCATGATTATTACCCTCACTCCCAACCCCAGCGTCGACAGGACTTTAGTCGTGCACCGACTCAAGTTCAACGAGATCCTTCGCGCTGAGCCAGCTCAGCTTGAGTGGGGGGGCAAGGGTCTCAATGCGTCGCGGGGCTTGATCACCCTGGGTCAGCCCAGCCTGGCGCTTGCCTGGGTGGGTGGGGGTGCCGGGAAGATGCTCGAAGACGGGTTGAATAAACTCGGCATCAAGACCGACTTTGTCTGGGTGGATGGAGAAACCCGAACCAATACGGTTGTCCAGGAAGAGTCCAACGATTGGTACATGTTGGTTAATGAAAGCGGTCCGCAGGTCCCAAAAGGCGCAATAGATGAGATGATCGCGAAGGCAAGCAAGTATGCCAATCCTGGAGACATCTGGGTCACAGCCGGCAGCTTGCCGCCAGGAGTTCCGGAAGACTTTTTTGCAAACTTGATCCGGATACTGAAAGCCAAAGGTGTGCACGTGGTCTTTGACGCGACTGGGGCACCGTTTAAACTTGGAGTCAAGGAAGTTCCCTGGATGATCTATCCAGAGGTTACCGAGGCAGAACGCTTGGTGGGTTTTGAAATCCGGAACTTCGACATGGCAAAAAGGGCAGCCATGAATTTTCTGCAGCAGGGTGTCAATTATGTAGCGTTGATGCTCGAAAATCGTGGGTTGTTGCTCTCATCAAGAAGCCTGATGGTTATGGCTGCGCCGCTCAAGGTCCCGGTCGTGCGAGTGACAGGCGCTCGAAGCGCATTATGCGCCGGTCTGGTGGATGGGTTTGTGAAAGGGCTGGACTTGGTGGAAATCGCCAGGCGTGCCTCAGCGTTCCGAGCGTCGTACGTCTCGAACAAGGACTACAGCACGATCCGGGAAGAAGAGTTTTTAGAATTGATCCCAAAAGTTGAAATTCGTTCCATCCCCATGTCTTATTGAGACTCCTGGTTAGCTTAATCCGACCAGAACGTCCCTGACACAAGCATCATTGCGATCAGCCGCAAGCTTGCCCCCAGCGAATCTTGTTTGGCTGGCTGTGCCTGGCTTAAAAGCGACCAAATCACCTCCGGTTCCTCCCCGTTTTGATCAAGCAGAGCCAGTGGTACGCAGCAACTGAAGCTGGCAAGCCGCGAAAAACCTTCCTCAATTTCCCCTTCAAGGGACTCCTGGTTGGTCAGCGCGCGCTTAAGACGCGCAAAGCACAGGTCGGATTTTTGAGTAAATTCGCTTTCAGGGCTTAACAATCCATCCAACCCTATTTGCAGCAGGCTCAACGCTTCGCGTCTGCCGGGCAGCCCCTCGCCTTCACTTAAGAGGGGAGTCAATTCCTGCCAATCCTCTTCAATTTGAGATTCCAGGCGAGAATCAGGTGTCTGTCCTGCAATCACGCGGAGTAGCCAGGGGTTATGGATCTCTGGCTGGTTTTTGGTTTTAGACTGAAGCGCTTCGATAAATGCCGCCGAACGTTCCTGGAATATCTGGTCAAGATTGAACCGCTGCAAGCCGCCCCATTGCTGCCTGGCAGCCAGGAGCGCGCAAAGGATCCAGGCTTCGGCGTGCAGGTCGGGTTCCAGGCGGGGCGAAGTGGGCAGGTCGGGCATGGAAAGCCAGCTGCTGAGAGCGGGATCGTCCTGAGCCGGATGCGCCAGCAGGTGCGCAAGCAAGCGCTCGAACCTATCGCGAGAATCATCGTTATCCTGCGCCATTTGCACCTGGATGACCATTGCCAACGCTTGGGTCAGGCTCGTATTCGTCACCTGGTAGCGCAGACCGCGTTTCTGGCTTTCGCCGCGCAAAAATTCCGTGTTGCCGTCAAACCCTCGCAGCAGGTAGGCGGTTTTCCATTCTTCGAAAGCCTGTTGCAGGGCGAGCTGCCTTTCCGGGAAATTCACTTCATTGAAAGAAGGAGTTTCAAGGTTATAGCTTGAGGTTTGGGGGAAAGGTTTCGCTGCGGGAGCAGGGCTGACTTGGGTTTGTTTCATGCGCTTGAGCTGTGTGCGCCTGACCATGACTAATACGACGACAAAAAGCCCGACCAGACCGATCAGGCTAAGCAGACCGGTTGCATCCTGGGGAGTGAGAGATTGATAGTGCATGGTACAAATGATACCGTACTTTGACCGGAGAGAGGTTTTGTCCTGGTGGCTGTAGGGCGGAATGCGCTTCATCTGCGCACTCCGCCATGTATGCCGGTAGGGTGGGTTGGCGTCAAAAAGCATGTAAAGAATCACACCGGGTTATAGCCAACCCACCGCAGCACAAGCCAATCGATTCATCGTGTTTGTTCGTAACGAGGATAGCTGTTTTTGGTGGGTTTGCTAATTTGATGTTCCGATAGGGCAAGATTCAGCGACGCCAACCCACCCTACTATGGCCAAAGTGAGGGCACCGTGGGCGATGTGCTGGACAAACGTCTGGCGTGCACCGCAAATGATATAGATATCGGTTAAAAAAACAGCCAGGCGATGCTGGCTGTTGAAAAACGAAAGGAAACTAATCTAAAAATCCGGAGATCCATCGCACCAAATAATGGTCCCATCGATGGTCACACTGGTGGCACCTGCAGAAGTGTAAAGGGGGAGGTTGCCAAGTTCTTCCTCGTGCTGCTTGTAAAGCTTTCCGGCAACGAATGTGGAGACGGAGGTGGATTGCCAGGGAGCACTTCCGTAGATTTCTTCGAAATTAGCATACCGGCATGCCATTACCAGCTGCAGCTTTTTTTGCAAGTTCGGGTCAAGTTCGTTGTCTTCCATGTATCGGAATAACGTAGGCACCGCATCGTTGGACAGGCTATGGATCAAGTATTCAGCGTCGAGTTTTTCACCCTGCACAGCCCTTTCCAGGTTCTGTTGGGCGATCAGCGCGTCTTCATTAATCCCGACCATCACCAGCGCGAAAGCCAGCAACCCAAGCACCAGCACCAAGCCTAACCTGCGGAAAGCATTCGTCAGCTCCATGATGATTAATACCAGTAAAAGCAGCCCAACAAAAACCATGAAGACATGCGCCACCAAGCGCGGGCTGGTGAAGCCATAAGCTTGCTCGTAGAGGCGCAAGCGCTGGAAAGCCGAAATCAGCATTACACCGACCTGCGCCAGCAGCAGACCCGCCATCACAGAAAAAGCACGCTTTTTTGCCTGTGTGCCCCGTTTGGTGAAGGATGCCAGGCTAAAGTATAAAACACTGGCTATCACTGCCACAGCTACCAGCTCAAAAAATCCACGCCGGGCGTATTCCGCGTAGGTGAAACCGTCTATGCTCACATTTGCTGAGCCGGCGAAGAAATAGCGGAACTGCACCACCAGGAAGAAGGCGAACAGCACGTTCAGACTGATCAGGGCGATGCTGGTTTCGGTCATTCCCAAAAATGGTTTGAACAAAGGTTTGTCGGGTTCGATCGGGAGTTGTTTTTCGCTTTTTGTCAGCGCGTGCCAAAGCGCCGCCGCACCCATCCAGGTGAGCAGCAAAATGATCATGGTGTGAGGAATGAAGTTGTTAAAAATGTCGAGCTTGAGCCAGTCGAAAGCCGAGCCGAGCATCTTCGAGAAAATCACATCTGCAGCCGTCAGCAGTAATCCAAACAGCAGCAACAGCGGGATGGTAATCAACACACCGCGCAAAACTGCCAGACCGCGTTTGCTTTTTTGTGGGTTCTGCTCTTTGTTTTCCTGCGAAAGCTGAATGCCTTCGAGCGCCAACAAGGGTGTGCCGATCACACCTGAAGGGATCAGTTTAAAGAGCTCGCCGATCAATTCGCGTACTCGGAATTGCAGCCACTGCCCGTTCAGCAGGCTGGCTGTTACCAGCAGCATGCCCAACCCGCTAAAAAGCACAAGCGCGGTGGTGGTGGCACTGGCGCTGCGGAAGCCTGTCAGCAGAGCAGTGAGGCTGGTGAGAGCCATCAAAGTGAGGCTGGTCAGCGGGATCTTTTTACCTTCCAGTCTCGTGCTGATAACCGCTGCAATCAGGTAAAGGTTTACCGCCACAGCCCATTGCCAGCCCCACATCTTTTCAAAGAAAAGCAAGTCAAGCAACACAGCCGCGGTAAAAGCAATTAACAGGATTGGAAACGGGCGTCTGAGTTTACCATCCGCTTGAACAACGCTCCCTTCGCTGCCTAATGAGCGCGCTTCACGCTCCTCGTTCTCATTTTTGTTTTCAATTTCCATTGTTTCCATAACATCCTTTCTCGCACCCACCATGCCGCTTTTGCGGCGGTGTGGGTCGGGCAATACGAGGTTATCTTAGCACCAGTGAGGTCTCTCAACCTCTCAAAAGCTATCTGAGAGCGCCAAAACCTCGCGGATAGTTGCGCCTCGTACAGGTCTGCACAAACAAGCTTGATAATGGTTATGCTATACTTTTACAAAATCATGATTGATGAGGATACCATGAATAAAGTTATCATAGCAACCGATTCGTCTGCCTACCTACCCAAGCAGGTTGTGGATCAATATCAAATTCCAGTATTACCATTGACAGTCAATTGGGAAGGCAAGTCGTACTATGATGGGATTGACATCCAGGCAGAGGACTTTTACCGCCAATTAAGTCAATCCAAGAGCATGGCAACCACCAGCCAGGTGACAGTGGGGCAATTCCTCGATGTCTTCAGCAAGTTACTCGATGCGGGCAACCAGGTGCTCTACCTGGGGATTTCGAGCGGCATCTCAGCGACGATCAACTCTGCCCTTCAAGCCAAAGTGGAGCTGGGTGACCCCGAAAACCTGATCGTGCATGATTCACAGCTTGTTTCCATGGCGCTTGGTTTCATGGTTATAGAAGTCGCCAAAGCGGCTGAAAACGGTGCCAGCTTGCAGGAGTGCCATCAATTAGCCCAGGACCTATATGGTCGCATTGGTGTCTTTTTCACTGTCGACACGCTCGAGTATCTGCATCGCGGCGGGCGCATCAACTCCGCCAAACGCTTGCTCGGTTCGGCTTTGAACCTGAAACCGATCATGGAGATCCGAGACGGAAAGATCGAACTGGTCGAAAGCGTGATCTCTCGCAAGAAAGCGCTGATCCGCATGGTGGATCTGATCGAAAAGGGTATAGATGGACGCACGCCGGTTCGGCTGGCACCCTTCCACGCGCTGGCATTTGATGACATGGTCGTCATGGAAAATATTGCCAAGGAACGCCTGAGCCCAATCGAAATCATCCGTTCGGAAGTGAGCCCGGTCGTTGGCAGTCACGTCGGCCCGGGCACCGTCTCCATGGCTTACATGGTTGGCTAAACAAACATAAACAAAAAAACTCCTGCAAGTGCAGGAGTTTTTTTTATTCCTATTTCAAATTATGGATTGACCACACGCCCCATGAAGAGGATGGTGTTGGTGGAGGTTTCGTAGATCACGTAGATGAACGGCTTATCCAGGCGGATGGTGTAACTTTCGCCAGGCATGGATGTCACGCTCATGGCTACCGCGGTTGCCGCTGCAGCTTCAGTACCTTCTTCGTTTACGTCGATGGTTGCCTGGTGGATGACCGAGCTGATCATCAGGTCAGGTTTACCGGTCATGCCAGAGAAATCAGCTTTTTGGGCATCGAAAGCGTCTGGCATACCAAGAGCAGCCAGTTTTTCACCCAGACCAAAACTGCTTTCAGCCTGGAATTTGGGCATGCTCAAATCAACCATGGCTGAGGAAGATTGGAGCATGGTTAGCAGTTGTTCCAAATCCGTGGCTGTCAGTTGCTGCTCGAACCCTGCAAAATCAGAGGAGGGCATGATGGCTGCCATGGCATAGGTGCCACCATCATAAGGCAGGCGGATGGCTTGGATCTTTTCACTCACCAGGGCGGAGATAGTGAAATTTCCATGCATGAATGGCACCGTTTTGCTACTGCCGTCGCCGAGGGTAAAGCTGCCCTCCTGGGTGTCTTTTTCCTCGAATTGGTTCGCCCACGCGCCTTTGAAGTAAATGGCGTTGGTTAGCACCAGGCGGGTCATCTGATCGAGCACGCCCTCAGGAATGAGATCTTTGATCTTCTCGTTGGTCTGTGCAGCACGTTCAGCCGCCTCGACCTGCAGCTTCGCCG
>CAYPBU010000025.1:13362-26176 GCA_964409045.1 uncultured Anaerolineaceae bacterium
CCCAGAGGTTGATAAGGGCGCGCGCGTCCTCGGGTTTGTTGAAATCCACCAGTTTCAGCCCGGCGTTGTAATTGGCTGAGAGGGTGTCCAGGAAGGATTGCTCAAAGTGGTAGTCTTTCTGAGCCCAGACAGCATTGGCGATGTTGAAGGTCAGAGGCTGCGCATCGTTGTCTGGATACTCGGGTTTTGTGGTGAGCAATTTATTGAGAGCGTTCATCAGGTTGTGAATCGCAGGATCGGCGACGTCCACCCCCAGTACGCTTGCCATTTGGCTGGCGGTTTCCCCTTGGGCGCCGGCGCCCGTCATGAGCAGCGCCTGGAAGATGCTGTAAGGCGAGTAGATCAGGTTGCCGTCTTCATCGCGAAGTGCCTGGTAGAGCGCCAGCGCAAAGCCGTTATTGGAATGGGCAAGCTGCTTGACAGCTTCCGGGTCAGCCTGGGGGTCGACGATGTAAGCTACATCGCCGCTCGAGTCGGTGATCTCGCCTGGCTCTTCCACTATTGGCGTGGGCTCTTCGGTTTCATCCACTGGGTAAGGCTCGGTAGGGTTTTGGGTAGGGATTTGGGTTGGCACGCAAGCTCCCAACATGAGAGAGCTGATGATGACGATACTGAATAAGATTCTGCTTGATTTCATTTTTCTCCTCTTGCGGGTCGTAACTGGCTCCGCTAAGAATTGGACGCTTGTTCATCCCGGTTTGTTCCCATTCGAGCTCAGGGCTGCAGGACGCTGCCCATGAAAAGGATAGCGCCGGTGGCTATGTCGCGGATTTGAAAGATAAAGGGGCGGTCAATCTTAATCTGCAGGGGCTCGCCACCAGGGGCGGATTTTTCCTGCACGACGGCGATGGTTGCGGCAGAGGCTTCGGTTCCCTTTTCGTTGACGTCAATGAAAGCTTTCTGGGCAATCGTGCTGACATAAAGTGATTGATCGCCGCTGATACCCGAGAAATCAGCCGCGCCTGTAAAGGCAAGCAGCATTCCATTGGCTTTTAGCGCAGGGATCAGATCCATGATCGGGGTTTCGATTTGGAATTTTGGCAAGTTGAGCGAGACACGTGTTGGCTGCAGTTCAGGCAATTGCACTTGGGGTGACCAAAGCAGACCAATGCCATCGGGATAGGTCCACGAACTCAGGCTGGGCATCAGGATTTCCATCACCATTGTCCCGCCGGCGTAGGGCAGACGCACCATTGTGAGTGCTTCCGCGACGTTAACATCGAGAGTTTCGGTAAGGTGCATGGTTGGGACGTTTGCTTGTTCGCCGCTGAGGAGTGTGAAAGGGGCATCGGCGGTGGCGGCTTCATTGAAGGGAAAGCGCCAGGCAGCCTTGAAGTAGACTGCATTGGTCAGTGCCAGGGCGGTATCTGCGCTGAACATGGCTGGTTCAGCCAGTTGCGTAATTTTCTGGTTGGTTTGGTCCGAAACCCAGGCGTTGATGGCCTTAGCAGCAGCAGTGGAATCGGAGAAATCGAGGGTTTTCAACCCGGTATCGTAGTTTTGCGAGAGAGTATCGAGGAAAGCCTGTTGGTACTCTCTGTCCTGTGAAGCCCAGAGGGCGTTGGCAAGCTTTAGCTCAAAGGGCTGTTCCTCACCAGTGCCAGTACCAGCTGAATTGAGCAATTGTTGGTTTAGGGCGTTGACCAGACGGTGCACGCGGGCGTCCTCCCACGGCAGGCGCATTGCCACCCGCATTTCGCGAGCGGTCTGGCCCGCGGCACCAGCGTAAAGCATGCTGAGTACCTGGTAGAGACTGTAGGGTGAGATCACCAGGTTTTCTTTGGCTTCAGCCTGATGGACGAACATCGCCCTGGCGAAGTCATTGTTGCCTGCTACGAGTTCCTGCAGTTCAACGTCTGTGAACTGCGGTGCTGTTTCGTATGCCAACTTGCCGGTAAGGTTTCCACTTAGCGGGGAGAGTGTGGGGGTTGGGCTGGCAGCACATCCAGAAAGGATCATCAGGCACAGTGCCACGAAAGATATTTTTCGAAACATAAGTTTCCTCCTGTAAAAGGTTCTAATTACGGACGTCATTTTGCGCAGTAAGGTTCCATTTGTGGGTTAATTCAAGTCTGCCAACCAGGCGGTCGGCAGACTTTTTGCGGAAGTTTTGTCGCTGATAGAGGGTCAGCGATTTGACCAATTTAGAAGATCGCTTTTATGCGATAGAATGCCAACCCCATGTATTCCCAGAGCACAGCAGCCGATTGATTGAGGGCTTCGCTGGTGGGCATGAGCTTGGTGACGATGCTGCGCCAATTCCAATTTGTAAGGGTTTCCCAATCTTGCAGCGTGACGCGATAGTCAGTGGGTGCAGGGGTGACTGTGAACCCGAGTTGGCGGAACAAGAAGTAAGAGCGGTCCATCTGGACTGCCGACGTGATCAGCAGGATTTGTTTGACGTTTTGCAGGGTCAGGATAGGCGCTGTAAGCGCGGCATCCTCACGCATGTTGGAGGCTTTGTCTTGAACCTGGATGGCTTCAGCAGGCACGCCGAGTTCAAGCAGGAAGGTGCGGGCGGAGGCTGTTTGGTTCTCATTGCCGCTGACAATAATCAAGGGAGCGGCTTGTTGTTGATAGAGGGTGGCTGCGTAGAGCAGGCGGTCTGCCTGTTCCTGAACTTCCACGCGTTGGCGGGGAGTGTCGGCAGGGAGGATACCCTGGGCGAGCACCACGATTGCGTCAGCCTTTGTTCCAGCGGTAACAGGCATGTGGCGCCATTCCATCGAGCGGGTGAAGAAGGTGGAGAAGATCGGGTTGCCAAACACGCCAACAATCACAAGACTAATCAAAACGAACCAAATGGCTGTTTTGGGATGTTTTTTAATCAGAAACAGGGTGAAGAACAGCAACAGGGCAACAAACCCCAGTGGCATGAAAAACTGTTTGAAAATGCTGACAAGTAATCCAGACATAATGAACTCCTTTACTTAACTTGCTAATTATGTTGCAAGAAACGCGCCAATGCTTGGGGTGTTACAGAAGGAGTTTCGAAAGGCGAAGAAATGCCCGTAGATAACAGCGTCTACCACAACAAATCCGTCATCGCGAGGAGCGAAGCGACGTGGCGATCTGTACATAAATCAGCCGATCGTGCACGGCATCTATCCGTCAGGTCTCCTGCTATGGAATAGAAAAGGCAGATCGCCACGTTTCACTCGCGATGACGGAAACAAGGGCGGATTACCCCTCATTGGGTCAATCACGCCCTACAAAAGCTGAATATAGACGATGGGGCTTAAACCGGGTAAATCCGATCGTAGATCTCCGGGCAGAACTTCTCTACGGTCTCAGCCGTGATACTGTTGCTGCGGCAAACCTCCGCGTAGAGATCCACGCTCTTGCGCCTGCTGCGCAGCTGTGTGGAAGGGTCCAACCCCCAAAGCCCAAACCGCTGGCTCCAGCCCCGTTCCCACTCAAAATTATCCACCAGGCTCCAGTGAAAATAACCTTTCACCGGAACGTTGTGGTTGATCATGTGCCACATCGCGTGCAGGTGCTGCAGCAGATACTTGCGCCTGAAATCATCCTTGCTGTCTTCAGCACCATTCTCAGTGATGTAAATCGGCTTTCCAAATTGCGCCCCCCACTTGATGCAAGCCTTAAATCCTTCAGGGTCATTGCTGAGAAATCCCGTTTCCGAAAGTTCCGCGTCCTTGGGGAAGGATCTCGAACTAAACATCTCCGCCCGCTTTCCAAGATCAAAGCGAACCATCTCGCGCGTGTAATAATTCAGGCCGATGAAGTCCTGAGTGTTTTTTGCCTGGGGCACGTCCTCTTTCAAAAACTTGGCGTCAAACTTACCGGTTACCAGAGCCTGGGGAAAGGCTTCATTGAAGACTTTGTTAAAGAGGTTGGTTGCGTAACCAGTGAGGGGGTTGCCGTTGGCAGGCAAAAACCCTCGCCAATGATGCGCCACGCCCACCTGCGCCTCGCTTTGCACTTCGTGGATAGCCTGGTATGCGGCTGCATGCCCTTTGAGCAAGTTGCTCAGGACCTTCAGCGCAGTTTTGAGGTCATTCTTGCCCGGCGGAAAGCCTCCTCCCAGATATGCACCGGTCATATAGACATTCGGTTCGTTGATGGTGATCCAGGTGTTGCAGTGATTACCCAGGGCTTCCACCACCCGGCGTGAGAATGCCGCAAATAGCTCAACCACCTTATCGTTTTCCCAGCCACCCATCTTCACCAGCCACATTGGATTGGAAAAGTGGTGGAGCGTCACCATCGGCACCATGTTGCGCTCTTTGAGCCCAAGCAGCATTTGGCGGTAACGATCGAGCGCCCTTTCGTCCCAACGGTCAGGCTCGGGTTGGATGCGCGACCATTCCACGGAAAGCCGGTGTGCGTTTTGGTAGGTTTCATGCGCGCGATCAAAATCCTCCCGCCAGCGCCCTGCCCACCAATCGCAAGCCCTTCCAGACCGGTCGCCATTCAAAATCCGCCCTTCTTGCTGCTCCCATGCCCACCAGTCATTGTTGAGGTTATTCCCTTCAACCTGGTGCGCAGCTGTGGCAGCACCCCACAAAAAACCGCCTGGAAATGTAAAGGTAGCTCTTGGCATCGTCGTCTCCATGTCTTTGTTCAGCTAATTTTACCCGTCCTTAAGCAAATGGCGCAGGGTCCAACCCTGCGCCATTATTTCTTAGAAAATTATCTCTTAAGCATCAACCGGCTGAAGGAACTGGCTGTTGTAGAGCTCAGAGTAGAAACCCTGGCGTGCCAGCAATTCCTCGTGTGAGCCTTGTTCCACGATGTCGCCATCGCGCAGCACCAAAATGCGATCAGCGTTGCGAATGGTGGACAGGCGGTGCGCAATGATGAAGCTGGTGCGACCAATCATCAGTTTGTCCATGGCTTTTTGGATCAGTACCTCGGTGCGGGTATCAACAGAACTGGTAGCTTCGTCCAGTATGAGAATCGTCGGATCAGCCAGTACAGCTCGCGCGATTGTCAGCAGCTGTTTCTGACCGGCAGAAACGTTGGAAGCCTCTTCGTTGAGCACCATGTCATATCCGCCCGGAAGTGTGCGGGTGAAGTGGTCGGCATATGCCGTGTCGGCAGCCGCCACCACCTCTTCATCGCTGGCATCCTGCCGACCGTAGCGGATGTTTTCTCGGATGGTTCCGTTATAGAGCCAGGTGTTTTGCAGCACCATTGCCAGGTGACTGCGCAGGTTTTCATGCGTCATGTCGTTAATGTTGACGTCATCAATCAAGATTTCGCCACGGTCAATGTTATAGAAGCGCATCAACAGTTTGACCAGCGTCGTCTTGCCAGCGCCAGTCGGACCGACTATGGCGATTTTCTTCCCTGGTTCGACTACCATCGAGAAATCTTTGATGACGTAATTATCCGGAGTATAGCCAAACCAAACATTACGGAACTCCACTTTTCCCCGCACAGACTCGAGAGCTACAGCATTGGCAGAGTCCGGTTCAATTTCGGTTTCATTGAGGAACTCAAACACACGCTCAGCGGCGGCAGCCGTTTGTTGGAGGATGTTGGCAATGTTTGCGATCTGCATCAAAGGCTGTTGGAACGAACGCAGATATTGGATGAACGCCTGGATATCACCGATCGAAAGCTGGTTTTGGATGGTCAGATAGCCGCCCAGGATCGCGACCGCGATATAGCCTAGGTTGCTGAAAAACCGCGTCACAGGCATCATCATGTTTGAAAGGAACTGGGAAAGCCAGGCACTGGTGAAGAGGGTCTCGTTGAGGGTCTCAAAGTGATCCACACTACCCTGTTCCCCGTTGTACGCCTTCAAAATCAGGTGACCACCGTACATTTCTTCCACGTGACCGTTGATGTGCCCGAGGTATTCCTGCTGCAGGCGGAAATGCTTTTGCGATTTACCGATGATCATCTTCACGAATATCATCGTCAGTGGCACCACGATCAGACCAATTAAGGTCATCGGGAGGCTGATCGAGAGCATCATGATTAATACACCAATGATTCGTGTCACGGAGGTGATGATTTCCGAGAGACTCTGGTTGAGCGTGTTACTGATCACATCCACGTCGTTGGTGACTCGCGAAAGCACCTCGCCCTGGGTGACCCGGTCGAAATAGCTGAGCGGTAGCCGATTGAGCTTCTCTGAGATTTCCTGGCGCATCTTGTATGTGATATCTGCCGAGATCTTGCTCATGATCAAACCCTGGATCAGGCTGAGCACTGTCGAAATTCCATAGAGTAATAGGACCCTCACCAGGATTGTGCCGACCTTTGCCAGGTCGATCCCGAGCGGATTGCCCTGAACCATACGCATCACACCCAAATAAAGTTCGGTGGTTGCCTGACCAAGCGTGCGCGGTCCAAAAATCGAGAAGATCGTGCCGCCGGCTGCCATCAACATCATGAACAGGATCGACCAACGGAAGGGTCCGAGATAGCTGATCAGCTGTTTCATGCTGCCTTTAAAATTGCGTGCTTTTTCTCCCGGCATCATCATTCCGCCCGGACCATGCCTTTGAGTCGAACGGTCCACCTTCGGCTGGCTGTTGGCGTATGGGTTCTTGGGATCTGTTAGGATTGGTTTTTGATCTTTCTGCTGGTTCATGCTAACTCCTCCACACTTAACTGGGAGCTTGCAATCTCCTGGTAAGTAGAACAGCTGGACATTAATTCCTGGTGGTTTCCCTTGCCCACGACCCTGCCGTTATCCAAAACGACGATTTGGTCGGAGTTTTTGGCGGTCGAGATGCGCTGCGTGATGATCAAAATCGTGCTGTTTGCCACCCTTGGTCTCAAGGCGCGGCGTAAAGCCGAGTCGGTTTTAAAATCGAGCGCTGAGAAACTGTCATCAAAGATGTAAATCGGGCGCGGTTTGATGATCGCACGCGCAATGGAAAGGCGCTGCCTCTGACCTCCCGAGACGTTATCGCCACCCTGGGCGATGGGCATGTTTAGCCCGTCTTCGCCATCAAGGACGAAGTCAGCCGCCTGCGCGATGGTTATAGCGTCGCGCATTTCTTCCTCGCTGGCATCTGGATTGGCGACTTGAAGGTTGGTAGCAACCGTCCCGCTAAAAAGCAGCCCGCGTTGCGGCGCGTAGCCGATTTGATCGCGCAAAGTGGCTTGTGGGACATCACGAATGTCGACATCGTCGATCGTGATATTGCCCTTGCTTACGTCGAAAAAGCGGGGTAAAAGGTTGATGAGGGTTGACTTGCCGCTGCCAGTGGAGCCGATGATGGCGGTTACCTGCCCAGGCTCCGCCCTAAAACTGACATCGTGCAGCATGTCTTCTTGTGCATCTGGATAGCGGAAATCGACATCATGGAATTCCACCACACCCTTCACAGGCTGCTCAAAGGTAAGCGGTTGGATCGGGTCGTTGATGGAAACGGGTTTTTCGAGCACGTCGGCGATGCGGTTGGCTGAAACGCCTGCACGTGGGATGAACACGAACAGCATCGAAAGGTTCATGAAAGAGAACATGATCTGCATTGCGTATTGCATGAAGGCAATCAGGTTGCCTACCTGCATGTTGGACTGCGCTACGATGCCGGCACCAATCCAAATGATGAACACCTGCCCAGCCATCATAATCAGGTTCATGATCGGGAACATAAACGACATCGCCCGTCCGATGAAGAGCATGTTGCTCGTCAGGTCTTTGTTGGCAACGTCGAAGCGTTTTTCCTCGTAGTGCTGCTTGTTAAAGGCTCTGACGACCATGATGCCCGAAAGGTTCTCGCGCATCACCAGGTTGAGCTTATCAATGAAGGTTTGGATGCGTTGGAAGCGCGGCACGACGATCATGAAAAGACCGATGATCACTGCCATCAACACCCCGACGATCAATGCGATCGTCCACCACATGCCCGGGCTTTTCTCGAGCGCGCGCACGATCCCCAAACCACCGATCAGCGGTGCCTGCACGCCCATGCGAATTAACATGAAGGTTGCCATGCGTACCTGGTCGACATCGTTGGTGGTACGGGTAATGAGCGATGCGGTGGAGAAGCTTTCAAACTCAGCGTTGGTGAAATCTGTGACCTTGCGGAAGATATCCGAGCGCAAGTCTTTGGCAACATTCGCGGAACTCAGTGAAGCCAGGTAACTCACCACAATGGAAGCAATCAAACCCAACAGCGAAACTACCACCATCTGTGCGCCAACGCGTAAGATGTAATTAGTTTGGTAACGCCCGGTGTCCGCGTTTAGGCCGGCATACTCACTGGTGATCGCTGAGACTGTCAATTGGTGCAGGATGGTTCCCTCAAGCGAGGAAAGGTGCTGGTTGACTTTGTCGAGCAATTGCGCTCGCTGTGCCTGGGGCATCATCGCAAGTAAACTCAACGGATCTTGCCCGCTGCTGATCATGCTTGGGTCTATCGGGAAATTCTCACCCAGCATTTGTTTGGCGCGCTCGGGGTCCTGCTGGATCAAACGCATGCTCTGGATGAACACGATCGGCTTGGAGATCAGGTCTTCCACTACCAGTTTTTGCGCCTCATCCAGCGGCTTGAGGGCGTAAACGGCTACCTCCGCGGCTTTGGGGAAATCTGCTGCAAGAGCTTCAGACTGCGTGCTGCCTGGAGCAACCAGCTCATAATATTGCTGCAGTTTTGCCTGCTCATCCGGGTAGAGATTCCCGATGCTTTGGAAAGTGCTCTCGCTTAGCACCACGGGTGCGCCAGACTCGACGCCTTTCTGCTGGATGCCAATATTGACAATGTCCGAGAGGTAATCTGGCAGTTGCAGATCGCTCCAGGCTACAATCAGCACAAATAAAATGGCTGGCAGGATGAACTTTAAATATGGTTTGTAGTATTTCTTCAGTCTTAACATAGGTTGTTTCTCGATGTCTCGGGGTTTAATCCTTCCTGGATTTGTTTGAGCTTCTCATTTACGATCTCGAAAATCTGGCACGCCTGCTCTACTTGCGTGTCAGTCAGGCTGGCAGCCAGGTCCGGCACCCATTTGCGGCGGGTGAGGAAGGCTTTTTGCACCAGGCTTGCACCGGTTTCGCTCAGGCAGATCAGCTTGCTGCGCCTGTCGATTGGGTCCTCTTCGCGCGAGATCAAGCGCAATTCCACCAACCGGTCCACCATCTGGGAAACAGCCGCTTTGGTGACCCCCAGGTGATCCGCGAGGCATTGAATGTTGGTGCAGCCGGCGCGATGTATGAAGAATAGGCTGCTAAGATGCGTGAACGAGAGATCGTGCTCCAACATGAACTGCATATTGTAGATCATGTTGATGTGCATCGTGATGCCAGCAAACTGGTTGAGCTGTTCGGTTAGTTTTTCTTGCTTCGCTTGCATTGTAAACCTGCCTTTATAGTTAAAAGAGCTTAACTATAAGGCTCTGACTTGTAATTGTCAAGACGAACTGACACCTTAGGTGGTTTTGTGTTTATTCGAAGTGAGTGGGGGGATTTCTTACTGAACTGTGCCAGCGATGGCAAGCGTGTAATTGGAACCCTGTGAAAAATCGCGATTCATGAACATCACACCAAATGTGGCGGGCGCATTGGCTTCTTCGGTCTGGGTACGTACATAGCTTTGTTCACAACCCAACACCCTGCCTGAACTGTCGAAGAGGGTCACTACCACGCGAAAATCATTGATTACCGAGGATTCAGCGATGTTGAGGTTTCCCTCCACGCTATACCAGCCATTTTGAGCATCATACCCCGCGTTGGTGACTTCTGTCTCCACTCCACCCGGTAGGCTGCCACCGGTACCATAAGAAAGCACCTTAACGGCATAACTTTCAACTTCCTTTGCCTCCATCACATAAAGGTCAAAACAAGCACGGTTGCCCGGCGCAAGGCTGCCAACCAGCGGAAAGCCGCGCAAAGTGGTTTCTCCGCCGGATTTCAGATTGAGCACCGCCTCAACCATGACCTTGCTGACGGTTGTCGGAGTATTGTTTAGCACTTCCCCGACCACGTGCACAATTTGCATATCCTGGTCGCGTTCATAATAGACTCCGTCGCCAGGCAGGAGCACGATCGCTTCTTTATAGACTGTTGCGGTCAGAGGGAGGTAAACGTGATTGTTCATTGCCACCGCGGCGGTTGGTGGATTGAAATCTTTCGCCTGGGAGATCGGTTTGGGGAGCGTGCGCTTGAGAACCACGCCAAGCAGAAACACGTTCAGGGCGATCAGCCCGATGAACATGAAGATGCGAACGCTTTTCTTTGGCTCAGACATAACTCCCTCGTTGATAATTCTCACACCTTTAGTAGCAATTTTTGTGCCAAGGCAGAACTGTCATCGCGAGGAGCGAAGCGACGCGGCGATCTCAAATTTGGTCCGAATGACCCTCAATGCTCACCGAATACAGTCCCTTGGCTTGATCCATGATCGTGCTGGTGTCCACAGTGCGTAGGTCAGGTTGCGAAGTTCAACCTGACATCGGAAACTTACTGATGTTACGGTAGGGGCGAAGCATCTTGTTTGGAAGTCTCAGCTGAGGCAAAGATTTATTTTTTGGATGCTTCTCCCCGACTACATTGATAATATCTATTTGTAGGTCAGTTTACGAAGCCTGCCCGGTATTATGTGCGTGTCAACCTGCCATTCAAATTACCCCATCTGTCATCGTGAGGAGCGTAGCGACTCGGGGATCTTCTCTTAAGTAGGGAAAAGGCCTGCCTTTTCCTCAAAGGGTCATGCAAAAAAAATTGTGGCTTGCACAGCCTTAACTACCGAAACTTACCTACTCTTCCACCCAATCCAGCGTCCGGGTGACGGCTTTCTTCCAACCTGTCATCAGCGTCTTGCGACCTTCCGCCTCCATGCGCGGCTGCCAGCGTTGGTCCACCTGCCAGTTTTCCCTCAGGTCCTCAAGTTGCGTCCAAAACCCAACCGCCAATCCAGCAGCATACGCGGCACCCAGTGCTGTCGTCTCCGCCACTTTGGGTCGAATCACCGGCACGCCCAGAATGTCGCTTTGGAACTGCATCAGCGTCTGGTTGTGCACCATACCGCCATCCACTTTCAGGGCGGTCAGGGGCACGCCCGAATCCTTGTTCATTGCCTCGAGCACCTCGGCGGACTGATACGCCGTAGCTTCAATCACTGCCCGCGCAATGTGCCCGGAGTTGATGTAGCGCGTCAGCCCCACGATCGCGCCGCGGGCGTCGCTGCGCCAATAAGGTGCAAACAACCCCGAAAAAGCTGGCACAAAGTAGATTCCGCCGCTATCTTCAACTGTATTTGCCAGGGTCTCAATATCAGCCGAGGTTTCGATCATCTTCAAATTATCACGCATCCACTGCACCAATGCGCCTGTGATGGCGATCGAGCCTTCCAGGGCGTAGTGGGCAGGCTGATCGCCGATCTTGTATGCGAGCGTGGTCAGCAGCCCATTTTTGGACTGGACCGGGCTGGTTCCGGTGTTCATCAGCAGGAAACAGCCGGTGCCGTAAGTGTTTTTGGCTTCGCCTGCAGTGAAACAGGTTTGCCCAAATAACGCCGCCTGCTGATCGCCCAGGTCGCCCGCCATTGGAATGCCTTCGAGAGCTTGCCAGGTGATCTTGCCGTAGATTTCACTTGAAGAACGGATTTCGGGGATGATGGAACGCGGCACGCCCATGATCTCGAGCATTTCTGCATCCCAATCGAGGGTTTTCAGGTTCATCAGGAAGGTGCGTGAGGCATTGCTTACATCCGTCACGTGTTTGCCCCCCTGCGGACCGCCTGTGAGGTTCCAGATCAGCCAGGTGTCAATCGTGCCGAAGCACAGATCGCCATTTTGAGCTTTTTCTCGTGCCCCTGGTACGTTATCCAGCAGCAAGCGGATCTTGGAACCGGAAAAATACGGGTTGGTCGGCAGTCCGACGATCTCCCTGAAGCGGTCTTGTCCTCCTTCAGCCGCCAATTGGTTCATGAAACCGGCCGTGCGGGTATCCTGCCAGACGATCGCGTTGGCTATTGGTCGCCCGGTTGCGCGTTCCCACACCACGGTGGTTTCGCGCTGGTTGGTGATCCCGCATGCCGCGATTTCATCCGGCTTTATTTCCGTTTTCACCAACACTTCCGTGATCACAAGCTGCACCGTTTGCCAAATCTCAAGCGCGTCATGCTCCACCCAGCCTGGACGGGGATAAATCTGCCGATGCTCCTTCTGAGCCGTGGCAACGATCGATCCGGAACGGTCAAACAGGATACAACGAGAACTGGTAGTTCCCTGGTCAATGGCGATGACGTATTTTTTCATCATAATCTCCCTCTGAGCGAGATAATCAGGCGAGTTCAACATGCAGCAGCTGCACCAATTGATTATAGTGTCTTATCAATCAACTGGGCATGGAACTCAGGAAAGTGTCATATTTTTACAGTTTTCGGGTACGATATAGCTTACGTAAATTGCATTCCTTGGAGACTGCACCAAAGGAAGGTTATGGACCAAAACAAGTACGATTTCATCATCATCGGTGCGGGGGTGGTGGGCAGCATGATCGCCCGCTGGCTTTCGCGCTACCAGGCGGATATCCTGCTGATCGACAAAGAAGTCGATCTCGGCATGGGCGCTACATCTGCCAACTCTGCCATCATCCACCCAGGCTATGACCCCGAGCCGGGCTCGCTCAAAGCCCTCACCAATGTACGCGCAAACCCAGTGTGGGACGACCTCGCTGCGGAGCTCAACTTCGCGTTCGAACGCCCTGGCGATTTTGTCGTCGCTATTGGGGAAAACGAACTGCCAACTCTTGAAAAGCTCTATCAGCAGGGCATCCAAAACGGCGTGCCCGGCATGAAGATCATCAGCGGGGCAGAAATGCGCGAACGCGAACCCCTGATCAACCCTGAAGTCAGCGGAGCTTTATGGGCGAGCACGGGCGGCA
>CAYPBU010000026.1:0-26094 GCA_964409045.1 uncultured Anaerolineaceae bacterium
TTGAGCCGCGCCCAAACTTGGGTGGGTCCATGATGATGCCCTGGTAGGTGTTGCCACGGCGGGCTTCGCGTTTGACGAATTTCAACGCATCTTCAGCGATCCAGCGCACAGGTCTATCCGCCAGGCCAGAGAGTTTCATGTTCAGATTTGCCCAACTGATGGCATGCTTGGAAGAGTCCACGTGTGTCACTTCCGCGCCGGCTGCCGCGGCAGCCACACTCGCGAGACCTGTGTAGCCAAAAAGGTTCAACACCTTGAAGGGTTTGCGAGCAGTGGCGATGCGTTCGGTCATCCAGTCCCAATGGGTTGCTTGCTCGGGGAACACCCCCACGTGGCGTGAGCTCGAGAGCTGCGCCTGGAAATTGAACTTCCCGTAGGAGAGTTTCCAGCTCTTTTCCATTGGATTGAGCATGGTCCACTTGCCACCATACTCCTGCTGCTCTTCCACCAGCAATGCGTGGGCTTTCTTCCATTCGCTGGAAGGCAGGCTCTTTGCCCAAATGGCTTGCGGACGGGGACGAATGAGCAGGTAGGGACCGAAGCGTTCGAGCGTTTTGCCATCGCCGCTGTCGAGCAGTTGATAATCTTTCCAGTTGGGAGATGCTTCGAGCACGAGGGGAGTTAAGTCGGGTTTCATAGTTTTTCCATTTTTTTTAGAAGAATACCTGGACCAAGTAACTGACTGTCAGGGAGACGGCGGTTGAGATTGCCAGGGAATCGAACAGGATTTGTGGGAGATTTTGCTGATTGGTATTGGAGCGGTGTTTTAGGAATGTGAGTGCGGAACTGAGCAGAACAATCAGCAATAGCACCCAGGCTGGAATAACCTCGAGGACAATGAAAAGCATGTAAGCCGCTGCTGTGGAAAACACCACCAAAATGATTAGCATCGGTCTGCCAAGCGGTTTGGTGATCTTTTCGGCAGTCCAGGCAGCAAACAGGAAGCCAAACGACAGGAAGAAAATGGTCAGCAGAATGGCTTCAATATGTAACCGTTGAGCCGTTGCCAGGTAACCGGATAGCCCAAAGATGACCGACAGCATGGGTTGTTGTTTTCCAAGGCGCATCAAGGCGGAATCGCCTGAATTGAGGCCGCGATGGGAAAGCGCAATGGCTATCAACACTCCGAGCAATCCGAGCACGATGTTGAGCGGACCGAGTAGGGCGGCTAAGGCAAGGCAAACCAGCACCACAATCGCGCTGAGTGAACGGGAAAACTTAATCGAGACTTCCCCGGACGCGATTGGATTTTGCGATTTGCCATTTGGTTCCGCGACAGCCACCGGGGCGTTTTCGATTTTTTGATACATCACTGCGAAGCCGAAAAGCAAAAGATTGCTTAGTACCGCAATACCAACGCGTGAGAAGGAGCCATCTCCGCCAGCAAAGCTGCCAAGCAGCGTTGCAGCTATGGTCGCGGGCAGGTATTCGAGGCATCCGAGCAGTTTGTAAAAGGATCGCAGGATCTTCATCACTTGTTAAGTATACCAAACGACCCCGTCCAGGCCGATACCAAGAGATAATCGAACCAACCTTAACCATTTCGAGAGACTCGGGTTTAGAATTGCGGGGAGGAGAATTCTATGGACTTTAATCGGGTAATTGATCGCCGTCATTCTGAATGTATCAAGTGGAATCGATTTGATGAAGATGTTTTGCCTATGTGGGTGGCTGATACGGATTTTAAGTGCCCCGACGCGGTCATCCGTGCCTTGCACGAGCGAGTCGATCATGGCATCTTCGGCTATGGTGCTCCCCCAAAAGAACTTGACGAAGCCGTCATAAAGCGATTGAAACGTCTTTATGATTGGGACGTCCAGGAGGACCAGATTGGTTATATCCCGGGCATTGTCACTGGTTTTAATGCTGCTATTCGCGCCTTTTGCGAACCAGGCGATGGGGTCATCTACCAAACGCCGGCCTACCCGCCCTTTATCAGCGCGCCTGATTCAGCCCGGTTGAGGGGCGTTCAGAATAATCTTCTGCAACACGAGGATGGCACCTACTACATTGATTTTGATCACTTTGAAGAGCAACTAATTAAAGAGAATGTCCGCGCATTCATCCTCTGTAACCCCCAAAATCCGACTGGCAGGGTCTTTTCCCGTGAAGAATTGACCCAATTAGCTGAGATTTGCTTGCGAAATGATGTTCTGATCATTTCCGACGAGATCCACTGCGATATTCTCTACGATAACCGTAAACACATACCGATTGCCTCCCTCTCCCCAGCGGTAGCCGCCAACACTGTCACCTTCATGGCACCCAGCAAAACCTATAACATTGCCGGGTTGCATGCCTCGGTATATATCGTCCAAAACCCTGAGTTGAAGGAAAAGCTGCAGTGCTTCTGTAATGGGTTGGTTGGCTGCCCCAGCGTTCTCTCCCTGACGGCTGCCCTCGCGGCATATGCAGAGGGAGATGAGTGGCTTGCTGAACAGAACCATTACCTGCAGGCAAACCGGGATTTCCTGGACGATGTCATTCAACCCCAACTGCCTGGCATCCAATGGAACAAACCCGAAGCCACCTTCCTGGGTTGGCTGGATTGCAGCGCATTGGGCTTGGGAGAACCGCCTTACGAATTCTTCTTGCGCGAGGCTCGGATTGGCCTGAACGAAGGCATAACCTTTGGTCCGCAGTGCTCCGACTTCGTGCGACTCAATTTTGGCACCACCCGGGCAAACCTGCACGAGGCAATTAACCGCATGCAAGCCGCCCTGGCTGCCCGCTGAGTTATTTGATGATTTCGGATTCTCAGAGTTCAGATTGGGATTATCTGCGCCAGGTGCAATATCGCACCGCGGAGAACCTCAACGCGCGCATCCAGATCCACAAACGTTTTACCACCAGCAGCCAAACGTGGGAAGATTTTATCTTTGCGCATCTGCCCGACCTGAGCGGGAAACGACTACTGGCTTTGGGATGTGGGAACGCTACCCAGTGGCGCGCCAACCGGCAGCGCTTTGCCCCGGACGCAACCATCATTCTGACCGATCTTTCAGAAGGCATGCTGGCGGAAGCCCGCCCGGATTTACAAGGGGATAAGCGTTTCACTTTGCTCTGTATGGACGCCTCCAGGCTGGAATTTAAGGACAACACCTTTGATTTTGTGACCGCCAACCACATGCTCTATCATGTGCCGGATGTTGCGCAGACACTCGCGGAGGTGGCGCGCGTGCTCAAGCCGGACGGGGCGATGATGGCTGCCACCAATGGCGCAAATTACATGCTGGATCTGGACGAGTTGCTGACCGAATTTTGGCCGGCTTATGGCGGCTTGCATACCATGTCGCTCAAATTTAACCTGCAAAACGGGGCGGAGCAACTCAGCCAGTGGTTTGGCATGGTCGAAAAGAAACTTTATCCAGGGGATTTATGGGTTACGGAAGCCCAACCTTTGGTGGATTATGTTTACTCAACGCCCAGAGTGCAGCAAATGATCCCGCTGAATGAAAAGGAAGCCATGCGCGCCTTTTTCCAGGCGCGTATTGACCAGGCTGGTGGCATCCTGATACGCAAGGAAACCGGGCTTTTCCTTGCCAGCCAGCCTAAAAAAGCTTAGCGGAAATAGGCGAGAAAGATCGTCAACACTGAGACCACGGCGCAGTAGACCGCGAACGGGATCAGTGAACGCGACTTCAGGAAGTTGAGCAGCCAGCGGATGCTCAGGTATCCGACCACCAGTGCCGCAATAAAACCAACGATTAGAATGGGCAGGAAACTGCCCAAATCCGGTACCTTCGCCAGGTCCAGCACCGAGAGCAGACCTGCTGCCAGCATCACTGGGATTGACATCAGGAAAGCGAACCTGGCGGCTGCTTCGCGTTTCAAGCCGCGGCTCAGACCGCCGCTGATGGTTGCGCCAGAGCGGGAAATTCCCGGGAAGATGGCCAGTAACTGAAAGAATCCGATCACCAGGGCATCCAGCGGAGTAATGCTCTCGAGATTGCGTTCTTTGCGGGTAAAAACTTCTGCCAGCGTCAGCATAATTGCCGTTACAAACAACAATACCGCCGTCATAACCGGATTTGAGAAGGCTGCCTCCACTTTGCTTTTCAGCAGCAAACCTCCCAGACCGGCCGGGATGGTGGCCAGCACGATGAACCAGCCGAGGCGCGAGTTTGGGTCTTCAAGGGGCTTCTTGCTGCGAATGCCAGCAATGACGGCTTTGAAAATCGCCACCAAATCCTTCCAGAAGTAGGCGATCACCGCCACCAGGGTGCCAAGCTGCACCAGCACGTCAAAAATAAAGGCTTTGTTCGGGTCGAGGGTCCAGTTCAGGATGAATGGCACCAGGACCAAGTGCGCCGAGGAGCTGACCGGCAGAAATTCGGTCAGGCCCTGGACGATCCCAAGAATCAGCGATTGAAGAAATGTCATTTGTAAACCTCCGGAATGCGCGCAATGCCGAGTTTGGCTAAGGCCTGGTCGGCAAAAGCGTCCAGGTTGCCTGCCAGGATGGCTTTGCGCAGATTGCGTGCCAGCTCGAGCAGCGTGTGCAAATTGTGGATTGAAAGCAGCGTGGCTGCCAGCATTTCTTTGGCGACGATCAGGTGGCGCAGGTAAGCCCGGGTGAAGGTGCGGCAAGTGTAGCACTGGCACTCCGCGTCAATCGGGCGCTCGTCCCGGGCGAAAGAGGCGTTCATCAGGTTTAACCTGCCAAAGTTGGTCATGGCAGTATTGTGGCGCGCCAGACGCGTGGGGAGGACGCAGTCAAATATGTCGATACCCCGCAAAACGCCTTCGATCAAGTCTTCGGGTGTGCCGACGCCCATCAGATAGCGGGGTTTGTCCTTGGGCAAAACGGCGTTGACCACTTCGATCGTGCGGTACATGTCGGCTTTGCCTTCCCCTACAGAGAGCCCGCCAATGGCATGCCCGGGGAAGCCCATACTGCTGATCACTTGCGCCGATTCCGTGCGCAAGTCCTCGAAAATGCCGCCCTGCACGATGCCAAACAGCGCTTGGTCATCCCGCTTTTTGGCGTCCAGGCAGCGCTGAGCCCAGAGGTGGGTGCGTTCCATGGCTTCTTTGGAATAGGCGTGGTTTAGGGGATCCGCGCATTCGTCAAATGCCATGATGATGTCCGCGCCAAGGTTTTCCTGGATCGCGATGGAGCTCTCAGGGGTCAGGCGTTTCATGGATCCGTCGATGTGGGATTTGAAGGTCACTCCATCGGGGTCGATCTTGCGTGTGTCTGACAAGGAAAAAACCTGGAAGCCGCCTGAATCGGTCAGCATGGGTTTGTGCCACTGCATGAATTGATGCAAGCCGCCCATCTGCGCGACTAATTCATCGCCCGGTCGCAGGAAAAGATGGTAGGTGTTGGAAAGAACTAGCGTCGCGCCAAGTTCTTCGAGTTGAGCAGGCGTGACCGATTTGACGGTTGCCTGCGTGCCGACCGGAGCAAAAACCGGCGTTTCGAGGACGCCATGAGGCGTGCAGAATTCACCCGCGCGGGCAGCTCCATCTTCAGCTTTAATTGACCATTCAAACATCCCTGGCATCCTCTCAAAAAACTCCCCCAATTGTACCTTTTTTATTTTGGTCCATGTCGGGATCAGGCACTGGAGTAGCTCGGAATGCGCCTGCCTGACAATGGTGAATAGAGACGAGCCCTACGAAAAAAACTTGGAGGAGTTCAACGTAGGTCGGAATAACCCTGCCTCAAGATGGTACTTTTACACGAATGTATTGCAGGCTCACTCTGACAAACACGTAAATTGACTCAGACGCAGTCGTAGGGCGAGATTGGAAGCAAAACGGTTAATTTACCCACGCATGATAGCCTGCTTCCAATCCGCCATGCACCATCGCCGGCGGATTGAGGGCACAATGTGTTAGAACATCTAATCGTTTTAGTGCCCTCAATCACGCCCTACGAATTGGATCATTGTGGCGAGGTGTACATTCCGCCCCTCTACAAAGTTAAACATCCAATTTTTTCTGATACTCCAAAAAGGTCAGGTAAGGTTGGTAGCCCAGGCTGGTATACAGGCGCATCGCTCCGGTTGGGTTTTGGGTGTCAGCCGTGAGCGCGACCTCATCTATGTTCAACGCTTTGAACATTGCCATCGAGCGGCAGATCAATGCGCTGGCGATGCCGCGACCGCGATATTCCCGCAGGACCGAGATAGCCTCGGTATACCCGCGATGGCGACCTTCCAGCTCGTTTTCTGCCAGCGAAATGTAGTTCTGGACCGACCCAACCACTTTGTCACCATCCCACGCAACCTGCCAGATGATAGGTTGGAAGTTGGGGCTGGCCTGGTAGCCTTGATACCATTCCTCAGTTGGGTCTGCCGCGCCATATTCGTCCTCAAAGGCGATAGTAGAGGCATCCCAAACCTTGCGATAGTCTTTAGGCAGCGCAGGGCGGACGGTGATTCCATCCGGCAAAGGTCGTTCAGGCAGATCGATCAAATCCCGCTTCATGGAGTGGTAATAACGTTTGATTTCATAACCTGCGCTGGTCAAAATCTGGCGACGTGTTTGATCTTTCTCGCGGCTGAATGCCAGGAAGAAGCCGGTTTTGCCTTCGGGTAGTACGGACGCATAATGCCTGGCACGAGACTCACCCCATTTAATTAAAGCTTGTTCAATGCCTTTGCTTTGCCAGGCTGGGTCTACCCTGAAGATGATCCCGTAGGCATATTCCTGGGTCTGCACTTGCCGTGCCCAGAAAAACTGGCAGAAAGCAACCGTCTGCTCGTTGATGTCTGCGAAGATCAAGTCGTCATGAGGGTCACAGTTGCTCAGGTTGCTGAATTCCGCGCGAAGGCTTTCAAGGGTGGTCTCACCCGAGAATTGTTCGACGGAGTGCAAGTTGGTGTAAATTGCCAACATCCTCGGATAGTCAGCTTCGCCCTCGAAATGGCGGAAAATCAACCCATCAATCTGAGGGGCGTTTGGCAGTGGATAAATTTCTGGTAGGTTCATTTTTAATCTCTTTCAGTAGTCTTCATATAATCAATACTGCAAAGCGGCTGTGGTTAACAAAAAACCACGGGTTTGGATTGCCCGTGGTCTGTTGATCTGGAGGTGGTAAAAATCAACAAACAGGCGCAATCCGACCTTGGCAAGCGAATCCGGTGACAGCGGCACCGATGGCGTTGAAGTTGTGATAGTTGATAACCATGCGGGTAATTCTACGGCAAACTAGCGTGGTGTCAAGATGTAAGGCGAATGTGAAGCGCTCTCATTTTTCCTGCCACCCAAGAGCTATAAGTGCTTTCGATTCCCCATACAGATTTTGTCGTCACCCGACTTGACATCTCGTCACTTTTTTGCTACTATGACATTAATAGTGGGGCAAGAGGCTTTAACGCAAAAAAACTTTTTAGTTCTTTTAGTTCAAGGAAGAAACTATGAAAAGAACGATAACGATACTCTGTATCCTATTCATGTCAAGCTTGATTGTAATCCCTGTTCATGCTGCAAATCTGACGGCAGACTGCAGCGGATCAGGATGCCATGGGCTTAATCCTCAAACAATGGGCTGTGGGAATGATGCTCAATCGGGTGAATACCAATATTTTATTGATGGGTTCGTTGAGCATCGTTATTCAGTGGAATGCGATGCGGAATGGGCACGGGCTTCCAATCAGGGATCGAGCATTCAATATGTCGCCGCATCCATCCGCTACGGCGGCTCAAATTATGACTACTCTCTAAGTGTGAGTTCTCCATCCAGAATTGGCATAGGTCAAACTGTTTATACAGCCATGTTGGGTCCTCGTACTTTCTCAAGAGTATGCGGCAGAGTAAACCCAACTGTTGGTCCAATCTCAACCCCATTGCCACTTTCCACCGTTTTCTGTTCAAGTGTCGGGTAAAGGTATGACCGTCAAAGGAGATAAATGTGAACAAAAAAGGCAAGTTCTATTTCTAACCATTTGTGTTGTGTTAATGTGTTTCATGGTGGTTGGCTGCGCAAACAACCTGGTGGCAGCCGAGCCTGAGGCACCCCGTGCGAATCCAAACCCCCATGTCACCTATGCTGATTCATCAGCAAAGGTGGTTTCCGCCCAGGATTCTGAATCGTTAACAAACAACTCCACTGAAGTACAGACAATGGTGGTTAATGGTCAATCCTTCTCTGCCTGGGATTTACAAGTAGACCGGGACACAAAACGGGCTTCAATCGTGGTCAGTTTTGATTTGCCCAGCGACGCGGATTGGATGTTCAACCTTCGTAAGGGTGTCAGGCTCACGATTGACAGTGAAACATTTCTGATCAGCGGGGGCGGTCCTATTGTGAGTTACGTTCGTTCACCTGTGGATGGATTACTCCGTAAAATTTCCTTCGACAACAATTCGGCTGGTGGTGTCGTTGAAATAGTCACCGATCCTCAGGAAATACCCGTCAGAATTGAACGTATCTACTTTGACCTGTCGGACCAGGTTCTTGAAAATGATTTGACTGGGAAACCGGTAAAACTTGTGATTGATTCCTTGTTCTTGCGTCCTTATGAAGGGCAGGAATGCGATAAGGAGTATCTTGCGCGTGCCCAGGCAAGGTTGGATGAGGTTCAAAAAGGGATCGTGTTGGCATGCGGCAGCGGCGAATTCTCTCAGGAAATTGTTGTTCAGCAAAAGCCAGCGGGCATTGACGCGGACGCAGTTATCGCGGCAGTTTTCCCCAATGGCATATTTGTGGATTTGAATATGATCAATGGTCCATGGGAGTTCATCCTGCAACCGTAGGCTGACCCAATTAAGCTTCAGACCGCCTTTGAAAGAGGGCGGTCTTTTTTTGTCCGCTCTGTCAACCTTTTCATCATTTCACGTGTAAGTGATATACTTTTCCCTCGTGGATATAAACACTTACTCAACCTGGCTCGAGATTGACCTCAACGCCATCAAGAACAACGCTGCCCTGATCCGCGAAAAGACCGGGGCGGAAGTCATGGCTGTAATCAAAGCCAATGGCTATGGTCACGGAGCGCGTCCGGCTGCCCAGGCTGCGATTGCTGGCGGCGCGACCTGGATAGGCGTGGCGCGCATCGAAGAAGCGCTCGCTCTGCGCCGAGCCGGCATCTCGTGTAAGTTGCTGGTGCTGGGCTTTACCCCCGCAGCTAAAGTACCTGAAGCCATCGAACACGGCATCACAGTCGCGCTTTTTGACCCCGAACTGGCGCAAAATTATCTCGACTACGCCAACATCCATGGCGGCACACTGCACGCGCATCTAAAAGTGGAAACCGGCATGGGGCGTTTGGGGATGAGCCCTGCCCATGTTGCGTCCTTCCTGGAAGGGCTCAAAGACACCCCCATCACGGTGGACGGGATCTTCACCCATCTGGCTCGCGCTGATGAACCCAACTCGGACTCGACCCCAGGTCAATTGGCAATCTTCGACGCACTCCTGGCAGATCTTGAAAGCAAAGGGCTCAAACCCGAGAAAGTGCACGCTGCCAATTCGGCGGCTGTGTTGAACTTTCCGCAGGCTTACTACGACATCGTCCGTCCGGGAGATATTCTCTTCGGCATGTCACCCACGGGCGAGCCTCTGCCGGCTGGCTTCAAACCAGCCCTCACCTGGAAGGCACGCATCATCTCTCTGCACAATTTCCCGGCGGGTCAGGGCATTAGTTATGGCTCAAAATACGTGACCAGCAAAGACGAACGCATCGGCGTGATGCCGACTGGATATGGTGATGGATTCCGACGCGCTGATAATCAGCAGGTGTTGGTTGGCGGCAAACGGGTGGATATCGTCGGCAGGGTGTGCATGGATCAGTGCATGCTGCAGTTGGACAGCGTCCCTGATGCCAAGGTGGGGGATGAAATCGTGCTGATTGGCACACAGGGCGACGAGACCTTGAGCGTGGATGAGGTCGCCAAACGTTGGGGCACCATCAATTACGAAGTAGTTTGCGGTTTGGCGGACCGACTTCCCAGGATATACAACGAATGACACAAGCTTCAATCCGGGCAGAATTTCACTGCCACACGGTTTATTCACCCGATAGCCTGGTGGAACTGAGCGCGCTGCTTAAGGCATGTGATGAACGTGGCATCGACAAGATTGCCATCACCGATCACGGCAGCATACAGGGCGCCATCAAGGCACGTAAAATGGCTCCAGATCGTGTCATCGTAGCGGAAGAAATAGAAACGCCTGAAGGTGAAATTCTTGCGTATTTCATGAATGAAGAAATACCTCAAGGTTTGAAACCGGCTGAAGTGGTGCAGCGGTTAATTGGGCAGGGAGCTTTTATCAGCCTGCCTCATCCTTTTGATCCACATCGCAGTTGGTGGAGTGAGCGTACGCTTGACCAAATTCTGCCCTACATCGATGGGATTGAGGTTTTTAACGCCCGCTGCCTGAGGCAGGAATATAACGAGGCAGCGTACGAGTTTGCTGTGGAACACGAAAAAGCTCTGATGGCGGGAAGCGACGCGCATGCCGTCAAGGAATTGGGACGGGCGAGTATGACCATGCCGTGGTTTGATGACGCGGAAAGCCTGCGCGCAGCCGCTCGAGATGCGAACATAAGCGGTGAGCTATCTGGTCTTTACGTTCACATGGTTTCGACCTTTGCCAAGGTTGCGAAAAAATTCAGGAATTAGTTGGGTGCACTGGATAGGTGACAGGTCGTAGGTGGTAGGTAACCGGAATCGTCCTCACAGCACCCTGTCTCATCGTCATCACGAGTGAAGCGTGCCGATCTCTTTTTTTATTCAACACAACTAAAAATGTAGACTGCCGCGTCGCCCTGAAGGGCTCCTCGCAGTGACGGTTGTTTTCGACATCGCGAGCGAAGCGCCTGTGCCCACAAAACTGGGTATGGCGATCTGCTTTTCTTTGCAAAAACTTGAGACCTTTTGTCAGTTCAAATGCAATATCAATTGAAAATACCCTCTTCAGTCTCCCGTCCGTGACACGGCGGACGCCAGCTTCCCCCAGGGGAAGCCTAAGGAATCATTGCGTCGCGTAACAGGGTTTCTCCCAGTTACAAGAAATCAGGTTGCTAATTGTTACACGTCCGGAAAAAAGGGACACTCTACAAGAAGAGTGTCCCTTTTAGGTTTGAATTTATTGTTGCCCTTTTTACTTCAACAAAGAGAAAATCAGCCAGGCTGCCAGGATCAGGAAGACGATTGCCATGCCGATCTTGACCGCGCCTGCGTGTTTGCGCAGGAATTCGGTGAACTGCTTTGAAGATGTGCCGTAAAACGCCAGGATAAAGACGACGATCAGGGGCACGATAAACATCAGGTTGTAAAGAATCAGGAAAAACATCGCCTGACCACGCATCGACGGGATCGAGCTCATCGAGATGATCACCGGCAGATAGATTTGCCCGGTGCAAGCCAGTTCCAGCAGCGAGATCAGCAGCCCGGTGATGAAAGCGCCGATTACGTAACTGCTGGCTTTGCGTCCTTCCCGTACGGTCTGATTGATGCGCTTGCGCAGGGGTTCCGGGAGCTTTAGTGCCATGTCGTTCAGGTCGCCATGGCGCACCTTGATGAAATCGCGGATGCTCAATACCGCCAGCACGAGGCACAAAGCGGCTGTAAAAATGTAGACAACCTTACTGATAATTGAAGTCCAACCTGAGATCAGGTCGAGCACTTTGTAGAAGCCCAACCCCACCAGGAGATAAGCGATGAAGACGCCAATCGTAAAACTGGCGCCAGTAATCAAAATTTCTTTGCCTTTTTTACCGCTGAGCGACAAGTAGGACACAAAGAAAATGATGGTGGCAAAGGCGCATGGATTCAATCCGTCCACTAATCCAGCCAGAACCACCGCAAGCCAGCCCATCTTCTCGAAACGATTGATGAGGGCGGTGTTGCCTTCGTCGGGATTGTAATCCTTCCAAAATGCGGGAGACCCTGCAGCACTCAACTCTTCCAAAACCGGCTCGATCGCAGAGGGTGTAAATTCAGCCTCATCAATCCAGGATTTATTGCCAATGAAGAGCGCAGGTGTGTTGAAATTTTTCTCCACTCCAACCCGCTCAGCCATCCACTCAGCCATCGCGGCTTCATCGTAGATGTTGAATTCCTCGATGATCAGCTGTGGGTATTTGGATTTCAGGTATGCCATATCCGTTTCAGCCCGTGCGCATTCTTTGCAGCCAGTCTGATAGAAATATGCCGCATAAATTGGCGCGGACACTTCACAAGCTGATGGGTCTTCAGGGCTGCATACCAGCCCCGCGTCGGGTGTGGGCTGAACCTGGGAGATGACCAGCGTGGCAGGATCGACCCCGGGAATTTCGGGAAGCTTGATGCCATCTCCTTCAAGCCCTGCTTCGATGAGTTCCACGAACTTATCCCTTGTTCGTTGCTCACCATTGAGCATCTGATCCCCGATCAAGACGACAGGTAAACCGCGTTCACTGGCACCAATGCCAAAAGCTTCTTCGGCTTTCATCAGGGCTTCGTAATTGACGCTTTCGCTCAATTCAACCAGTTTGATTCCCAACATGCCGGGGTGTTTGGCTTCAAGAGGCTGCACGATGTTTTGCAAGATGTCCATGCAGTGGCTGCAGGTGGTTGAGTAAAAGTAATACGCTTCAACTTTTACGTTCTCCTGGGATGGTTGGGTTGGACCTGTCCCGCCTGGACCGATGCCTTGGGGGTCTTCGCCGGAAGCAGATGCCAGATTGGGAAGCAGGAGGGAAAAGAAGGCGATTAATGAGAGCCCAATGGAAGTCAGGAAAGCTCTGGTTTCTCTGTTTTGCATACGGGTTGATGACCTTTCAAAAAACGACGGTCTACGCCGTTTGTGGATTTCTGGTTTATTCTAACACGGCTCAAAAATGGAGGTTTAAAACTTTATATTTCTAAGCCACTTCCACCTTTGTGATTGGGAATTGGCTGGCATTAAAACGTTCGATCAGCACCTGGCGCTGCTCACCCTCGATGCCGCCCAGGATCATTCGAAGCCGGAAGTCACCATTTTTTGAGGTAGAGCTAACTGTTCGCAAGATGTTTCCACCCACCTCGGAGACAAGACCTGCAAAATAAGCCAGTCCGCCGGGGCGATTGGTGGCTTCGGGACCTTCCACCAACAATGAGGTCCAGCGCAACGCTGTCCGCGAGATGCCAACCAGGTCGAGGGCGTTCTCGAATTCATCCGAAGAGATTGAACCTCCGCCAATGGCTGAATACAGATCATCCAGGTTCGCGCAAGCTAAAAGCCCAAGCAAGGCTTCGATGCGGTTCGGATCCAATGCCCGTACGTCATCCAAATCCAGGATGCCGCGTGCGGAAATGAGATTGTGGATGGATTCACGCCCGCGTCGGCTGGCCTCTTTGAGATTGACCATTGCCAGCACGTTTCGCAACAGGCGGGCAGTGGAGGCATTGCAGTGATTCAACCAGTCAGGTTCGGGAATTTTGTGGGGTTCACCACTGAGCACTTCCACCACATCTCCCGGGTTGAGCGTGTCGTAGAGATGACGCTCTTCTCCGTTTACCAGTACTTTGTGGATCTTGTCGAGGTAGAACTCCTGGATTGCCGCGACGCCATCCAGAACGGTACTGCCTTCCTGGAGGAAGCGAGTGCCGCCAAATGGGGTCAGAATTTGCACCGGGGTGTAACGGCTGATGTCCTGGTTGTGGTTGATGGCGTAGATGACTCCCCAGGTGTTTTCACCTTCCATGCTCTCGGTTGCGATGGCGACCTCAATCGCACCGGTTCCTGGCAAATATGCGGTCACCTGCAACGCGCGATAGCCGTTTTGCGGGGACGCAATGTAATCATCGAAGCGGTCCTGATCCAGATTTCGGCTGAAATAGCGGTTAACACGCGAAAGCAGCCTGTAACAGGCAGTTTCATCGTCATTTCGCACCAACATTCGGAAGCTGACGATGTCATTGACTGCTGAAAAATCCTGCAAAGATGTGCGGTGGCTGCGCGCCATGCGCTGGAGCTTATCCCATGCCTGCCAATAGCCATTGACGGTGAAACGAATGGAGCCATCGACGCCCTCAGCCTCCATCAGGTGACCGAGTTCATTGAGGTAGTAGCGGATAAAGTTGATATTTAGACGGGGATCAGAGTCGATCTTGTTCTTTACTTTGTTGAAGGAGGCGGGTTCGGCATATGGGAAAGCCATGTCTTCAATCCATCGGCGCCAGCGGTAACAATTTAGAATGCCCGCCAATTTGCCATAGGCGCGAATCGCCTCGGTGGCTTTTTGCCACTGTTTGCCCGGAGATTGGTAGTGCAGGGTCATCATGTTGTGGCTTTTATCCGCGAGCTTCACAACAAAAACTGCCGGGTCGCGGAACATAGCGATCTTCCGCAAAGTTTCCATCTCGCGCGTCGAACCATCACGCGGGTTGCTCATTTTGGTCAGCCCATCAATGATGTGCGCCACTTCTTCGCCAAGAGAGCCCGGGAAAAGGGCTTTGATCTCATCAAAAGTTTCGCCCTGGTCTTCAACGGTGTCATGCAGGAGAGCCGCGATTGTCCAGGCTTCTTTTTGAACCAACTTGTCAACAAAGCCTGCTACCCAGGCACAATGCGTCTCGAAATAGGGCTCGCCAGAAAGACGGACCTGACCAGCGTGCACCTGTTGCCCCCAGGTGTAGGCACGCTGTATGGCTTCCGTTCGGGGTACTAATGCACCGACCGAAAACTCATCCGATATCGACGGACGAATCTCAGAAATATTCTGAATGTCGACCACAGTTATCCTTCCTCTCCCAGGCAGGACTTCACGTTAATTGTTTAAATATAGCATACAAGTGGTGTATTTGCGGAAAATGTATAAAAACCTGATTCTCCAGTAAGGTTTGGTTCAGGTTTGAGTCCAGGTGGGATGAACCCAGGAGGCGTGATGAGAGATGATGAATGTTATTGAAACACAGCCAGGTAAATCAGTAATACGATGCCCAGTCCTACAGCCAGCCAGAAGATATTTTTGCGCGTTTTATGCCTGAACATCAGCATCCCAGCCAGACCGCCAATTCCCCCGCCGAAAATGCTCAATCCAAGGAGAACCTTCTCGGGAATGCGCCATCCGCCGCGCTTGGCTTGAAATTTGTCATAACCAAAGAGCAAAAAATTGATAATGTTGATTGGAATTGCCAGTGCTAACACAGTTTCGTTCACGGAGAACCTCATCTAACAGCTATAATTAATGCATTATAGTGCTAATTGCCATGGATGAGCCGATCAAACAACGCCTGATACCACTTGAACCAGTCCAGACTGAAATTTTGGTGGTGAATTCACTTTTCATTGCCGATCTTGCGTTTGCTGCGAGCGTCGAGCAAGCACGTGCTCACCTGGCGAGAGTGCGCGAAAATCACCCGAACGCATCCCACAATGTTCCTGCTTTCGTAATTGGACACGGCAACAGCATCATAACGCACTGCAGCGATGATGGCGAGCCTTCCGGCACTGCCGGTAGACCGGCGCTGGCGGTGCTGCAGGGAAGCGGGCTTGGCAACGTCTCGGTGGTGGTGACTCGCTACTTTGGGGGCACCAAGTTGGGAACCGGGGGGTTGGTGAGAGCATATGGGGATGCGGTGAGGGAAGTGCTGAAGGGGGTGAAACTGGCAACACTTTTGCCTACGACCACCTTGATGTTCGTCCTCCCGTATCGATTGTATGACCAGGTGCTTAGGTTGTTGGAAGCCCACCATGGTCAGGTTTTGGATACGGAGTTCCTTGAGGAGATCACGGTGACGGTGCGTTTCAAGGACGAAGAGATGGAATCGTTTTCCAGCCAGTTGGGTAACCTCAGCGCAGGGCAGGTGGGGGTGGTTGTTGTCGAACAGAACCCTGAGGCGGTGTTTCCTTTGTCTTGATTGCGGTTTTCAATCCAGCAATATTTTTTTCAGAAACGTGATAGAAACAACCCTCACCCCGTTGCGTCCAGATTCGCTGGACTTCGACCCTCGCTCCCTTACGCTAGGCTCCACGGATCTTCGACCTAGGGAGGGCTGTCTATCTTAATACAACTGCTGTTGGGCGGTGTAGAGCTTGTGGTAGAGACCTTTGCCTGCCAGCAATTCCTCATGAGTACCGGATTCGACGATCCCGGTGCCCTCCAAAGCCACGATCCGGTCAGCATTCCGCACAGTTGAAAGCCTGTGGGCGATGATGATCGTGGTGCGTCCTGTGATCAGGCGTTCCAGCGCCTGTTGGATCAGCATTTCGGTCTCGGTATCTACCGAAGATGTGGCTTCATCCAGGATCAGGATCGGGCTGTCCTTAAGCACTGCCCGGGCGATGGAAAGGCGCTGTTTTTGCCCGCCAGAGAGCTTGACTCCCCGTTCGCCAATCAGCGTGTCATAACCATTTGGCATCTTGTCGATAAACTCGGAAGCGTTGGCTATCTGGGCTGCCCGGATCATTTCCTCTTCCGTCGCGTCGGGTTTTCCAAAGAGAATGTTCTCGCGAACGGTTCCATGAAATAAGAAAACGTCCTGTAAAACCATGCTGACTGATTGATGCAGCTGGTCGAGTTCAATCTCACGCACATCCACGCCATCAATTTTTACGCTGCCCTCAACCACATCGTAAAAACGGGGGATGAGACTGATGAGGGTGGTTTTGCCTACCCCGGTTGGACCAACCAATGCTACTGTGCTGCCAGCTGGAACGTCCAGGTTGATGTCTGTGAGCACATCCTCACCCTGGTTGTAAAAGAAGTGGACGTTCTCAAAGCGAACATTCCCTTGAATGGGTTCCGGGAAGGCATGCGGTTCGGCAGGGGATGCGATCTCGGGCGAGACGGTCAGGATGTCGGCTATGCGTTCGAAACCAGCCAGGGATTCCTGGACAGCCTCCATTGAGTTACCAAGATTGCGCACCGGGGTGTAGAAACTATCGAGGTACAGAAAAAATGCGACCAGGTTTGCGATGGAGAGCGCACCGGTGATCGCCATCCGCGCGCCAAAAAAGATAACCAGCAATTGACCAATCCCTGCAGCAAAGTCAAAAATGGGGTTAAAGATTGCCATCAGTTTCAACGCGCGCAGGTTTTTATGCAGAACCAGCTGGATCTTATCATCCACTTTGTCGAGCGCGTCTTCTTCACGGGCGAATGCTTTCACTTCGCGAATGCCCGAAAGGCTGTCGTTGAGCACCGCGTTCAATTCTCCGAGTGACTGCTGACGGTTTTTAAAGGCTGGACGAACCAGTTTGCTATAACCGATCAGGGCAAGAATGATGATGGGGATCGGAATGAGGGTCAGCAGGGTGAGTTTCACGTTCATGGAAAGCAAAATCGCAGTAACGCCGACCAGGGTGATGCCGTTCACGATCACATCTGGCAACGCGTGGGCGATCATGCGTTCAAACAAGTCGGTGTCGTTGATGATACGTGACATTAACTGACCGGTTTGCTTGTCCTCATAAAAGCGCAGGGAAAGCTTCTGGATGTGCTGGTAGACCAGTTTGCGGGCGTCCGAGACGACCCCCCAGCCTGCCTTGTGGGCGGCGTAGGAGCGGATAAACTGCATGCCCGCCCGGGCAACGAAGACGATCAACGCGATCACGGAAATACGCGTGATGAAGTCGATTGTCCCCTGGTTCAGAGGCTCGGTGGTCAAACGGTCTATCAATTGGCGGATGATCCAGGGGATCAGCAGCTGCGCCCCAACCAAGCCGAGCATGGTTAAAGATGTCAGGAAAATCAGTTTGGAGTACTTTTTGGCAAGTCTGCCGAGCAACGCGAATGGTTTCACTATTATTCAGTTTCCTTGAGTGAGATGACGACTGAAGCGTTTTTTCCCCAACGCGGAATCGGAGTATGCCAGGTTTTTTGGAAGTCCTTATCCTCCATCCAAAACAACCCTGTTCCTTGCGTGATCCAGGAATTGATGAAGCCCCAGGGGGTCTGAGTGGTACCGCTAAAATGATCAGGGTCGTAAGCCGCAAAGACCATCGTGTGGCCGCTGGCGCCTTTTAGCGCGTTGTAATTCTTTGGACCGTCCATGTAATATATTGCCGGGGAATGACCGTACCACCAATAGATGGTCACCAGGCTGGCGATATTTTCCGCTTCGGCAGTTGCCCGCAGGAGTTCAGGGCTGAGATGAAAGAGTTTTGCCTGGAGTGGTAGATGGTGCCTTTTTGCCAGGTACCGCAGCAGTCGCACCTGCAGGGGGGGTGTAATCCCGGAATGAGGTGCCAGGCGGAAGAAGCGCCCGCGCCACCAGAGGCGGTTGACCTCTTCGATGATTTCCTGCGGATCCAACCTGACGTCGGTTAGCAGCTCGATAGCTGCCACAAGGGAGTGGATAGCACAGTCATTGCCTGTTTGCAGTGACTGAAATTTGGCAAGGTTCTTTTCTGGCAGTGCGCGTAAGCTGGTCTTTTTCATCGGGCTAATTGTACCTGCTCAGTCGTGACTTTTCGAATTAACTCGCAACTTCCGAAATAATTGACATTCCATTTGTTGAATGCTAAGATACTGTAACAACTGAATTACTGAGGTTACCCCACGCTCGGAAGCAAAGGTGTAATGACGGAAGCTGGTGAAAGTCCAGCGCTGTACCGCAACTGTAAGTCCAAGAGACAAGCCAGGAAGCCACCCTCAGAATAACCCACATAACCTTCTCGGATTAAGAAGGCGGGTGAGAAACGCTCATATTCTCAACCCTTTCTAATCCAGAAGGGGTTGATTTTTTTGAAATCGAGGAGAATATGAAAAAAATCGTGACCCTTCTGGCTGTAGTGATCCTCCTGGCGTTGACTGCCTGCCAGGCACCCGCTCAGGTTGCTGAGACCGCAGCCCCCGTTGTTGAAACTCTGGCTCCAAATACCCCAACCACTGAAACCTACCCGGTTGCAGAAACGGCTGAAGCGACTGTTGAAGAGCCTGTTGAAGAGCCCATCGAAACGCCTGCCAGTGACGCGACAGTCACCATTGATTATGCCAAAAACTTCACGCTCGAATACAAAGACGGCTACAAGCTGCTGACGGTTCTCACACCCTGGGCAGACGCCGCTGAACCAGTGCGATACGCGCTCGTGCCAGCAGGGCAGGCAGACCCAAGCGGAATCGAGAATGCGATGATCATCCACACGCCGATTGAGAGTTTCGTTTCGCTTTCCTCCACCTACCTGCCCTTCCTTGAGCAAATAGACGAGCTAGGCAGCTTGGTGGCAGTCAGTTCTGGCGCGTATGTTTACAATCCAGAAGTTCTAAACTCGCTCCAGGCTGGTGCTGTTTTCGAAGTGGGAAGTGGGGCTGAAGTCAATGTCGAACGCCTGGTTGACCTCAATCCCGATTTGGTTATGACCTCTGCCTGCGGTTATTCAGTTTGTGATTCGCATCCGCAGCTGCTTGAGGCCGGAATCAACGTTGTAATAAATTCCGATTACCTTGAGTACAATCCTTTGGGTCGGGCTGAATGGGGAAAGTTCATCGCCGCTTTCTTTGACAAGGAAGTGGAAGCTGACGTGCTTTTTGACGCCATGGTCGCGCGCTACGAGGAGGCAAAAACCCTCACAAGCGATCTCACAGAACGCGTCACGGTACTTACCAACACGGCCTATGAAGGCACCTGGTATATGCCAGGCGGCGAGAGTTACATTGCCAATCTTTTGGCCGATGCCGGCGCGAATTACGTCTTCACGGACCTCGAGGGCAGTGGCGCGCAGCCACTCGATTTTGAGGTTGTTTTGGAACGGGCAAAGGATGCGGATTTTTGGATCAATGTCGGCGCAATGAGTGATCTTGCATCATTGGCAGCAATGGATGCCCGTTATGCCGATTTTAAAGCCTTTCAGGATGGCAAGGTTTACACCTACAGCAAGAGGGTGACTGAACTTGGAGGTGTCGACTACTTTGAGAGTGGTACTGCCGCGCCAGATGTGATTCTCAGCGACCTGATCAAAGCATTCTATCCTGACTTGCTGCCTGAACACGAATTTTTCTATTACCAGGCTTTGCAGTAATCAGCCATTTTGAATTGTTGAGGGCAGCACAATGAACCCAACCTCCACCAGCTCATCAAACCAGCAGACGAAACGTCTGTGGCTGTTTGGGTTGTTTTTTCTCCTGATCCTGGCACTGCTGCTTCTCAACCTTGCCCTTGGCTCGGTCAGCATTCCCCTCAAAGATGTTTGGGGAGCTCTAGTGGGGAGGGAGGGTGTGAGGGAAAGCTGGGTATACATCGTTCAGAATTCACGTTTGCCGCGCGTCCTGACGGCTGCTCTGGCTGGAATTGCCCTCAGTGCTTCAGGGCTGCAGATGCAGACCATGTTCCGTAATCCATTGGCAGACCCTTTCATTCTGGGTATCAACTCAGGGGCCAGTTTAGGCGTGGCTTTGGCGATCCTTGGGTCTGGCTTTGTGGGCGGCATGTTCCTGCCGGCGTTGAACTTTGGCGGTGAGTTTTCCCTTGTTCTGGCGGCATCTGCAGGCGCAGGGCTTGTGTTGGCGCTGATCCTGTTGGTGGGGCGGTGGGTGCAAAACCCCACAACCCTGCTCATCCTGGGCTTAATGTTTGGGCATGCGACCAGTGCGGTCGTCAGCCTGCTGGTCTACTTCAGCGCGCCGGAACGCATCCAGGCGTATTCCATCTGGTCTTTTGGCTCCTTCAGTGGGGTCAATTGGACGCAACTCACCGTGATGGCGCTTGTCATTCTCGCCGGCGTCGGGCTGATGGCACTGCTGCCAAAGGGCTTGAATGCGCTACTCCTGGGCGAAGATTATGCCCGCACGATGGGGCTGAACGTCAACTTGCTGCGTTTCATCGTACTTCTCAGCGCATCGGTTCTTTCAGGTGCGGTCACAGCTTTTTGCGGACCAATCGGCTTCATCGGTGTGGCAGTGCCGCACATTGCGCGCAACCTGTTCAAAACCTCCAACCACAAAGTTCTCATCCCGGCAATCATCCTGATCGGCGCAGCCGTGTCGATGGCTGCCAGTCTGATTGCCCAGTTACCGGGCAGCCAGCTTGTGCTGCCGATCAATGTGGTAACTTCCCTGTTCGGCGCGCCGTTCGTGGTGTGGGTGGTCCTCAAGCGAAAGCGAGGTGCGACATCGTTCAACGTTTGACGCCCTCCGTGTTGCAAACCGATGCGCTATCAATCGGTTACAAGAACGGCGGAAAAACGCCGAAAGTGGTGTCTGAGAAGCTCAACTTGCAGCTCAGTGCAGGTGAATTTGTCTGCCTGGTAGGTCCGAATGGGGCGGGCAAGTCTACGCTTTTACGCACGGTGACAGGGTTGCAACCCAAGCTTGCTGGCGAGATCATGCTGTCTGGAAAAAGGCTTGAGAGCTACCATCCTCGAGAAATGGCCAGCCAGGTGAGCGTGGTACTTACCAGCCCGATTTCTGTCGGAGCCATGCGCGTAGATGAGTTGGTCGCGATAGGGCGCTTCCCGTTCACCGGATTATTCGACCGATTGACTGACCATGATTGGGAAGTTGTACATGAGACCCTGCGGGTGGTGGGGGTGGAAAAACTCAGCCACAGAACCATCCACACCCTCAGCGATGGCGAGCGCCAAAAGGTCATGATCGCGCGCGCTCTGGCGCAGGAACCCCGACTTTTGGTCTTGGATGAGCCAACCGCCTACCTTGATTTGCCGGGAAGGGTAGTGGTGATGGATTTGCTGCATGACCTCGCGAGCGGGCATGACAAAGCAGTGTTGACCTCCACTCATGATCTCGACCTGGCTCTGAGGCACGCTGATCGCATTTGGCTTATGGATGAAGAGGGGCAGATCGTCCAGGGCGCTCCGGAGGACCTGGTGTTGAATGGCAGTTTTGCCCAGACGTTCAATCGGGCTGGCGTGCGTTTCGACCCGCTTTCTGGCACGTTCGACACCCAGGAATCCGGCTCAAAATCTGTCTTCCTCGAGGGGAATGGTCCTGAGCTTGTCTGGACGAAGCGAGCGCTCCACAGGGCAGGTTTTATGGTGGACGAGGAGTGGATCCTGGAAACACCCCGGGTATGCGTCACACAACAGGGTGGGAGAACGACCTGGAAGCTTGAACAACGCGGGCAGCCTGAAGTTTATTCAAGTATTTATGATCTCTTGCAAGGATTAATTCTCCACCAATAAAAACACCCCATTCTGTAATGGGGTGTTTTATGTCTTGAAAGATTCCTCAAATAAGTTTGAGCAGTGGCTCCAATAACAATACCGCTGTCACAAAGACGATCAAAACAGTGATTGCAATTGCCAGGACATTGGTCAGTTTGGAATTGCGATACCGCCCCATAATTGCCCGATCATTTGCGAGTTTCAGCACCAAAGCCAGGATCACAGGCAACAGGACCGCATTCAGAGTCTGAGAGAGGATCATGATTTGGAAAAGCGGCATACCCGGTATGAGAACAATGAAAACGCTCAACACGATAATCCCGATAAACGCGCCGTAAAAGATTGGGGCATCGCGAAAGCTGCGGTTGAGACCGCGTTCAAAACCAAAAGCTTCGCAAACAGCATAGGTCGTTGAGAGCGGCAGCACTGAGACTGCCAGCAAGGATGCCCCGAGCAGACCCACAGCAAAGAGAATGGTGGAGGCTTCTCCAGCCAACGGCGCGAGCGCCATGGCTGCATCTTTGGCGTCTTCCACCCGAATGCCCACCTTGAAAAGAGTTGCAGCAGAAACGATGATGATACAGGCGGAAATGACGTTCCCCCAGGCGGAACCAAAAGTGACATCGATCCTTGTGTCGCTATAACCTTCCATCGAGACACCCTTATCTGCCACCGAAGCCTGCAGGTAAAAGATCGCCCAGGGCGTGATGGTTGTTCCGATGACAGCTAGAATGGAGATGATAAAGTCGCGCGAGAGTTGTAACTGAGGTCGTACGGTATCATGCAGGATCAATCCCCAATCAGGTTTGATAATGAAGACCGTGATAATGTAACTCAGTGCAGCCAGGCTGAGACCGATCAGTATTTTTTCGACCACCTTATAATTACCGCGTAAGACCAGCAGCCCCATCAGCATAGCCAAAATTGGCACGGTCACATACTTGCTGATTCCAAAAAGCTCACCAGCCGCAGCAATCCCCGCGAATTCTGCCACTGTTGTGCCCAGGTTGGCAATCAAAAGGCAGAACATCGCGAAGGTGGTCATCTTCACGCCAAATTTTTCGCGGATCAGATCTGCTGTACCCTTACCGGTGGCAGCTCCCATTCTTGCAGCCATTTCCAGGATTACCACTTCGCCGATCGTGATGACAAGGATCAGCCAGAGGAAATTGTAGCCATAAGTTGAACCGACCATCGAATAGGTTGCGATTCCAGGTGCATCATTATCGGCGCTGGCCGTAATCAGACCAGGCCCGAGAAGTGTAAGGATAAGCAACACTTTATTTAGCCAAATTGGCTTTTTTTTGTTCTTTCGCATACCAATCTCCTTGCAACCTGCACAGTGCAGGAAAAATTCCGTATCCTTTTTTGACTCCGAGGGGACCCTTTTATGTTAATAGAGGTGCAACGAACATCGCTACAGTCGCAGTTAGGACCACCAAAATCAGGAGGACAGTGAGGATGTTCGCCAGAGAGGAGTTGACCCATTTGCCCATGATAGATCGGTCGTTGGCTATGATTAAAAATAGGATAAGAAGCAACGGTAACAACACCGCGTTGACAGTTTGAGACAAGATCATCAGATCAAACAAGGGAATGCTCGGTATGAGCGCGAGCGCCATCCCAAGGAAGATAATTGAACCGAAGATGAAGTAGAACGATGGTGCTTCCTTGAAACTGTGGTTTAGACCGCGTTCGAAGCCAAACGCTTCGCAAAAAGCATAGGTGGTTGAAAGTGGCAGTACTGAGACCGCCAGCAAAGAGGCGCCTAATAAACCTGCAGCAAAGAGTATCGACGAGCCTTTTCCGGCGAATGGAGCAAGCGCTAATGCGGCTTCTTCGGCAGCAGTGACGACGATACCAGCTTCAAACAAGGTAGCAGCTGTCACAATGATGATGATCGCGGAAATAATGTTTCCCCAAATTGATCCGACCTCCACGTCTAGCCTGGTCTCGCCATATTCTTTCACTGACTTGCCCTTATCAGCAATGGAAGCCTGGAGATAGAAAATACCCCAGGGTGTGATGGTGGTTCCAATGACTGCCAGGACCAGCATCATGTAATTGGAATCCAGTGGAATGTTGGGTCTAACAGCCTGTTGGGCGATTTGTGCCCAATCAGGCTTAATGATGAGCAGTGTCACCACGTAACTGATAGCACTAAGGGTGAGAACAAGTAGAACTTTCTCGACCTTTTTGTAGTTCCCACGCAGAATCAGGATGCCGAAGAGTAATCCAGCAATCGGGACAGTTATATAGCGGCTTATCCCAAAGAGCTCTCCAGCAGCCGCGACGCCAGCGAATTCAGCCACAGTTGTGCCAAGATTAGCCACGAGTAAAGCAAGCATAGCGATCGCGGTCGTCCTTACACCAAATCGTTCACGGATCAGGTCAGCAGTGCCTTTACCAGTGACTGTTCCCATCCGGGCAGCCATTTCCTGGACCAGAACAATGCCAACGATGATCACCAGGATCACCCACAAGAAACTATAGCCGTAGGTGGAACCAGCAACCGAATAGGTGGTAATGCCAGGGGCATCATTCCCCGCGCTGGCGGTGATCAAGCCAGGACCAAGCAGGGTAATGAAGTAGAAAACCTTCCTCAGCCACGCTGGTGCTTTGAAACGAGTTTCCATTATTCGATTTACCTGCCCGCGAACCGAGGTAATTTCTTCTTCCAAGCCGTCGGCAGGACGGTATCAAGCGCATCATCAACAGTGACGATTCCCAGCATCACATTGCTTTCCGGTTCAATCACTGGCACTGCCATCAGGTTGTATTTTGCCACCAGGTAGGCAGCTTCTTCCTGCGGAGTCAGCGGATTGACCGCTACCGGGTCGTCATCAAACCAGTTTGAGAGGCTTTGTTCGAGCGGTGCAGTTACCAAATCGCGCAGGCTGATCACACCTTGGAGTTTCTCATTTTCGTCGAGCAGGTAGACGTAAAACATGAATTCGTCATCTTTCGCTTCTTCGTTCGTCCGCAAGTGATATAGGGCTTGTTCGACGGTGAATCCTGCGGGAACTGAAGCAAACTCGGTGGTCATGATGCCGCCGGACGAGTCCTCTGGGTAGCGCAGGAGGATGCGCACATCTTCTTCGTCATCATCATCCATCAGATTCAGCAATTGCTCGCTGACCCGGTCGTCCATGTCTGCCAGGATGTCAGCTGCTTCGTCAGGGTCCATTTCTTCCAGAACATCCGCGGCACGTTCGGGCAGGAGGGCGGCAATTACCGCTTGCTGAACTTCCGTGGATGATTCCTCCAGTGTGTCCGCCAATTGCTCATCCGTGAAGCCTTGGAGCAAGGCTTTGCTGGTGTGATGGTCCAGATCGTCAAGGATCAGGGCAATATCAGCTGGTTCCATTTGCACCAGGCGGTCCTGCGAAACTTTTAGGCGCAAAGGATCATCGTGCTCGATCGAAGCCACATCCTCCCAGGGGATGACGTGTGTCTTCCAGCGTTTATTGAGGAGCTTGGCAATTGACTTAGCAAAGTTCTCAAGCCCCAATCGCCGCAGCAAACCCGTTCCCCCCACATCCACACCGGTGAGATAGAAACGGTTATTCTTGCGTGCGATTTGCAGGTCGTTCACCCGGACGAGGCGCTTGCCTTCCGTGTCCACAATTTGCTGATCGAGTGCACGTTGCTTGAGGTAGAGCTCGTGCCCGGCAGATTTGAGCAGGTCCAATTTGGAAACATCCACATTTAGTGTGATGCTCGGCCAGAGCGTGGCGATGTCTTTGGCGTCGACCAATTTGGGTTCAGGCGATCCGTCCTTGATGGCGATAGCTGTGATGGGAGGCATGGTTTGATCGGTGTTATCCACCAAAAGATCGTCCAATTTGCCGACGACATGCCCAAAAGCATCCCAAACTTTTTGATCAAGCAGTTTGCTTAAATAGATCATCTCTCACCTCACAGTCAGTATGTAGTTTTATTGGTGAAAGCAAAAATTACAAGGGACAGGCTCGCTCACCAGTACCCTTGCCCGCGGATGATTTACGCGGCTGAGTACCTCTGAGCTGAGAGTCCCTTGATACTTGCAGGGTCAGGCTGATCGTCTGCAGATAAACTTTCGCTTTCAAGTATCACAACAGGTTCCATTT
>CAYPBU010000027.1:0-25612 GCA_964409045.1 uncultured Anaerolineaceae bacterium
AATGACCGGTTTGCCCGTAATCATTCGTCTGATTGATCCCCCACTGCATGAGTTCCTCCCCAGCATGGAAGACCTGTTGACGGATGTTGCCACGATGAAAGCCAAAGGCATCACAGAAGGTCTCGCCGAAAAACAGCAAATGCTCGATATTGTGATGGGTCTGCACGAAAGTAACCCGATGATGGGTCTGCGCGGCATTCGGCTTGGCATCGTTTACCCCGACATCATGAAAATGCAGGTTCGCGCCATCTTTGAAGCCGCATGCGACGCCAAACTGAATGGTTTTGACCCTCACCCCGAAGTGATGATCCCGCTGACTGGTCATGTAAATGAACTTAAGGAAGTTCAGCCTACTTTGGTGAAGATTGCCAGGGATGTCATGGCTGAGAAGGGTGTTGAAGTTAGCTACAAGTTCGGCACGATGATCGAAATCCCGCGCGCTGCTGTGACAGCCGGCGAGATTGCCGAATATGCTGAGTTCTTCTCCTTCGGCACCAATGACCTCACCCAGATGACCTTCGGCTACAGCCGCGACGACGCGGAACGCACCTTCCTGGGTGTCTATATTGAGAAGGGTATCCTCGAAAAGAATCCCTTCCAGCAGCTTGACCGCGATGGCGTTGGTCGCTTGATGCGACGCGCTGTTGAAGACGGTCGCGCTGTGCGTCCAGATCTCGAAGTTGGTATCTGCGGTGAACACGGCGGTGACCCAAGCTCGATCGAGTTCTGCCATATGATCGGCAACAACTATGTGAGCTGTTCTCCCTTCCGTGTGCCTTTGGCTCGCCTTGCAGCTGCTCAGGCTGCGCTGAAGCACGGCTAATTCTTTATTGATCTACAGAAAACGGCTCCTCTATGGGAGCCGTTTTTCCTTAAGGAATAATTACCAGTTCGATAGTTTTCATGCAAGGTAAATATGTTGTAGCGTTTTTCGTTTTCAGCGGTTTTTGTAAGTCGGTAACATCGGTTGTAGGGCGAGATTGAGGACGTCTTCACCTTTACCACAAGTTAACTCACCCGTCCTCAATCCGCCGTCCACCACCTGCTTTCTGAATGGGTGGCGGATTGACAGCACATCTACGTCAAGGCAAAAAGAGGTTCCGGTGCTGTCAATCTCGCCCTACACACCTTAGATCCCTACAACCAGGTAGGTGATTAATGCGGACTGTTTAGTTTTGTTCCTTGTGATTTATAAAAGGTTATTGCCCGTAAATCAACGAATAACGATTAAAAATCTCCGTGATATTTCGAATGTAAACCCTGGTTTCCTGGTAACGGATGGTGTTCAGGAAGACGTCCGGATCATCGTCGGTCAGCTTTGCCCAGTTCATCACGTTTCCCGGACCTGCGTTATAGGCTGCAAGAGCCTGGTATTCATTTCCTTCAAAAACATACAACATTCTCGCCAGGTAGTTGCTGCCAAGCTCGAGGTTGTAATAGGGCACGTCCAGATCTGCTGCTTCAAAATTGGTCAGAAATCCGGTTTCCAAGGCGATTTGCTCGGCTGTGGCAGGCATCAGCTGCATGATGCCGCGCGCCCCAATTCCGGATGACGCTTGAGCTCCAAAGTGACTCTCCTGGTAGATCACGCTCAGTAATAACAACTCAGGCAGTTTATACTTTTCGGCTGCTGCCTGGACCCAGGGCAGGTAATAAGCTCCATATTCGATGTAAGTGAAATAAGGAGGGTACGCCGCTGAAAATGGCGTGTCTGCGTAGCCGGAAAGTTTGGCGATGAGCTTGCTGGCTTCCAGGGCAGAGCGGTAGTAACCTCGTTCAAGGAATACTTTCATAAGCCGGAAAATATCTAGCGCGTCATCCTTGTTATCGCTGAGCAAAGTGCTTAATTCGATCGAAGCCTTGTCATATAGCCCAAGCCGGTCAAATTCCATTGCCCGAACGAAGGATGGGTTGTCAAAAAGCTCTGAAGAATAATCCAGGTTAGTCCCGATTGGGAGGTTGAATGCGGACTTGAGCCATTCTCCTGCCAGGATGCGCAAATCCGGCAGGTTAACAGCGAGGTTGAGCTGCGCTGGTTCCTGGAACGGCGCGCGATCTTCCAGCAATTCTGCCGCCCGGATGCCATAATAGCCATAAGGTGCCTGGTTGATTGCAGCTTGCCAATTGAGCTTGGCTTCGGCGTTGTTTCCCTGCGCCTGGTTTATTTTGCCAAGCCAAAAATAAGCAGCTGAGAGTTCGAATGGTTCAGCGCTCATGAGAATAATGCGGTTGAAGTTATCTGCGGCTTTATCGAGCTGTCCCAAATCAAAATATACAGAACCGCCAAAGAACAAGCCGTTAAAAGCTTTGTCTGAGGCTGGGAACTCGAGCGCGATGCGCGTCCATGAATCCGCGGCAGCTTGTTTCTGATTATCAAAAAGCTGGTAGCTTGCAGCGGTATCCAGCAAATCTGGCGCTTCCAGGTCAGAATGAAGCTCCGCAGCAAGGCTCAGCGCTGTGTCGATCCCCAATTGGATCTGCCCCAGGTAGCGATTTTGGGTCTCGATTATGGCTTGAATGGCATCCAACCTAAAGGAGCTGGCTGGATACTTGGTAATCAACTCACTCCAAAGCTGAATTGCCGCCTTATCTTCGGGGGTGCCTCCTGAGAAGTTTGCCTGGGTGCGTTCGGTGGACTCAAAACCCGCCAACACCAACCCTTGCGCCCTTGTTGCCAGTCCCTTGTAGTAGAGCGCTTTGTCAAGGTCTACATTATTGTTTTCGGTGTAACGGTCGAACGCCTCAATGGCGAGTGGATATTGACCGATATAGTAGTTGATTAAACCGCGTTGAAGCTCACTAACTTCCTGCTCCGCATCCAGCAATGCCAGGAGGGCTGAGAAACTGTCGTAAGCATACGGGAAGTTGTTGACCGCGTCCTGGTAAAAACCATAACCTTCTTCTGGTTTTCCGTCGCTGATCAGTAACCGCCCAATTAGAAGGTCCATTTGAGCCTTGGTGTAATCACTGCCCGTCTGGTAGTAAATTTCTTTATAGATGTCGATTGCAGCCTGGTTCTCGCCCATATTTGCATAGCCTGCCGCCACTTTTTGGGCGAGAGTGAGATTGTCTGCAGTCGGAGCTGCCAGGTATGCAGTTTTGTATGCGTCGAAGGCTTCTTTAGTTTGACCAGCTTCGCTCAACAGGTCGCCGATTATTTCGTAAACGTGGTGGTCAATCACCCTGGGTCGGGCTTTGGTATATGCCTGAAACTCGACTAATGCCTCATCCTGACGTTCTTCAGCCAGAGCTGCTTCACCGAGAATGAAGTGGGCTCTTGCTGCCGGCAAAGTGGTGGGGTATTTGTTGATGAGATCTTTTAGAGTGCGGGTGGATTGGTAATAATCTTCCTGTTTAAAGAATGTCAACCCCTGCCCAAAGAGAGCTGCCGCTTTAAACTCATCTGTGTCTTCAGGAAGTGTGCCTGAATACAATTTGTAAGCCTCACGATAGTCGCCAAACGCCAGCGCAAGGTCGGCATCCGCAAGAGTCGCTTCCGGTGTAGGAGCAATCTCGGTCTCTGCAACCTGAATTTCGGTTGGATCAGAAACCGGAACTGTGGGCGTGGGAGCAGCTGTTTGAGTTGGCGATGGCGGGGTTTGAACCGGACCACAGCCACTGGAAAGCATCACGCCCAGTATTACTGGAAGAATTAACCACTGGTAAGCAGGTTTCATTCCTGACTTATAAACCAAAGGATAGGGCTTGTCAACTTGACTCCCTGTAAGAATTTATTTGATAAAGGTAACAGAAATCACGAGGTTCAGCACACAAATCAACCATACTATCAAGAGCATGGATATAATCAACAAAAACCTGGAGGTTCGGATGAAAAGTTGGCAGCGCTATTTTGAAGTGATGCAGGAAGTTGTTGAAGACGTTCTCAACACACAAGCAGCCAGTATTGACAAGGCAGCTGAAATTCTTACCACTACGACCAGGAACAACGGCATCATCCATCTATTTGGGTCGGGGCACTCCAGCCTGATCGCTGAGGATGTCTTTTGGCGGGCTGCCACGTTAGCGAATGTTCACGCGATTTTTGAATCCGCGGTGGCAGGCATCAATGAAGTCACCAAGACCAGCAAGATCGAGAAACTTGAGGGTATAGGTAGAGTCATCGTGGACTACAATCACGTTCAGCCTCCGGATGCCATGATCTGCATCTCCAACTCGGGCAACAACGCAGCCACAGTTGACGTGGCAATCCGGGCAAAAGAACTGGGTGTGCCTGTGATTGCGATCACCAACGTCACCTATGCCGACCAACTCACTACTCATCACACTAGTGGTAAGAAATTGAAGGACGTCGCAGATGTTGTCATCGACAATTGCTCGCTCTATGGCGACGCGGCGGTTGAGCTGCCGGGCTATCCACAAAAGGTTGGAGCCACCTCAACGATTCCCGCTGCGTTCATTGTTCCAGCCTTGCTGGTCCAAACCTGCGAAAACCTGCTCGAACTGGGCATCCAGCCGGATGTATACTACAACGGTCACCTTGCGTACGAAGATCCCAGCATCAAACAGCACAACGATGCCTTGGTGGAAAAATACTTCTACCGTATTCGCAACTTATAAAAAAAGAAAAACTGCTCTGATTTCAGAGCAGTTTTCGTATATTCTATTTTATTCGATTAACCAGCGTACTGACTGAGTAAGGGTGGGATGGTTGCCCGAATGAGGGCAAAGGTCTTGCGAAAGGCAGCCAATTTTTCCTCATCAGTGCCAACGACAGCCGCTGGATCCTCAAAACCGATGTGAATCTTCTCACCTTGTTTGAGCCAAAGCGGGCAAGTCTCATTAGCGTGGTCGCAGACCGTGACCACCAGGTCAAAGCCCTGATTGGCAAACTCATCCACGGATTTCGAACGTCCTTGGTGATAGATATCTGCTTCCTCAATCACCTGCTGCGCGAAGGGATTCACTTTGCCTGTGGGTTCAGTGCCGGCGCTAAACGCAACCCATTTGTCCCAGCAATCGTTGTTAACAATTGCCTCAGCGATCTGGCTGCGGGCGGAATTGCCGGTGCATAGGAATAGAACTTTCTTCCTGCCCTTCAAGTCCTCATCTTCAGCATCGAGGGGCTCAATGTGGGGGGCGTTTGTGGCATTCTCATCGTCAACAAGGACCTCATCCGCGAAATCACCTTCATCCATAGCAGCCAACAGAGATCTGGCTTTTTCGGCATCTTCCGGAGGGACTAAGATACCAACCACACCAAGGTCCCCAACTGTAAAGCCGTGGATAAGGCCAAGCGTATCCTGATCGATGTACACAGGAATGCCTTGCGCCTCAAGAAAGGCTTTAATCGTTTCCGCGTCCAATCTGCCATGAGCACTGTAAACGGTCACATAAGAATCCAAACCCTGGTGTCCCATTAAAAGCTCCAATCTTCGGTGCAACGTTTCCATTCCACGAGCTCTTCCGGTTTGAACCACAGCGCGATCTCGAGTTCGGCGTTTTCGACAGAGTCGGAAGCATGCGTGAGATTCTTTTTGTTTTGAATGGCATAATCGCTGCGGATGGTGCCTGGGTCGGCATCTGTACCGCGTGTGCTCCCCATCATCTGGCGGATAGCGATGATCGCATCCGGTCCTGTCCAGACCATCGCCATGACAGGAGAGGACGTAATAAAAGTAATCAAACCGTCAAAAAAAGGCTTACCCTCGTGAACTGCATAATGCTGTTTTGCCAGCTCCGGGCTGACCTGCAGGAATTTTGCAGCGACGAGGCGCAGCCCGCGGCTTTCCAATCTTGTAATAATTTCTCCAATCAAGCCACGCTGTACCCCATCGGGTTTTACCAACACTAAAGAACGTTCCATGCCAAACTCCAGTCAGAGATTTTGCTAAATTGACGAACTGTTGAGTTCATCGTAAATATCCCAGAGGTCACCCGTCTCCGAAGAGAGGGTCAGTTGGGAGCGAAGTGTTTTCTTTGCGGCTTCCGCCATCAGAGGATCGGTCTTATTCTCACGGATTTTTGCTAGGGCTTCTTTGCGTTGCCCTTGGTTGAGTAGGTCGCGAACTTCCTGTTTGAATTTATCAGCGGCTACCACCTGTGGATCCACCGGGATAATCGGTTCTGCCACTTCGCCATGGTTTGCTTCTGAACTGACCTCAGGTACCTCGACATTTTCTGTCTCAACTGAGACTTCAAGGTGTGCCTCTAGCGGCATAGTTTCCAGGGCTTCCTGCTCCTGGAAGTCAGATAATTCCTGCCATTCGTATTCCCCAGGCATCGGAGGAGGGGTAAAGGCTTCCCCATCTGCAAAATCATCAGAGTAAGCTGAAAGCAAGTCCGTCTCATCCGAAAGCGGGCTTTCGTCCGCTGCTTTCTCCGGGCTCGATGCAAACTTCATCAACCAATCCGGTAATGGTGCTTGCGCCGCGTCAGAGGCGACACGTAAAGGTTGTGTACCCTCTTCAGCAGACTGCGGGGCAGCAGATCCATTCACGATGATTGGTTGAGTAATCTCTTTTTCTTGCTCAGACACAGCTAGTCTCCAAGGTAATCGCGCAGTTTGCGCCTGACGCTGGGATGGCGCAGACGGGTCAGCGCCTGGGCTTCAATCTGACGCACACGTTCGCGCGTGACGCCCATCTTGCGCCCAACTTCCTCTAATGTATACGCCTGACCGTCCAACAAGCCGTAACGCAACTGCAAAATGCGCACTTCACGAGGGGGAAGGGTATCCAACACTTCCACGAGGTGTTCGCGCAGCAGGTTGAAGGTTGCGGTTTCGTCCGGTGGGGGAGCTTCGTCGTCCTCGATGAAGTCGCCAAGAACTGAATCTTCTTCATCATCAGTTGGCGTTTCCAGCGAGAGCGGTCGGCGTGCCACCTGGATCATATTCTCGACCTTTTTTGGCAATACTTCAAGCGTTTCAGCCAACTCCTCCACGGATGGTTCACGACCCAGTTTTTGGGTCAGTTGATGCTGAACCCGGAGAAGTTTGTTAATCTGGTCGCCCATATGCACCGGCACCCGAATGGTTCTACCCTGGTCGGCAATCGCGCGGGTGACAGCCTGGCGAATCCACCAGGTTGCATAAGTGCTAAACTTATGTCCGCGCTGATATTCAAATTTCTTGGTCGCGCGAATCAGACCGATATTACCCTCCTGGATCAAGTCCAGGAAAGGAACGCCGCGCCCCATGTACTTTTTGGCAACGCTGATAACCAAACGGGAATTAGCGGTGATCAAGTGATCACGGGCGTTTGTGCCATCCTCGATAAGGCGGCGAAGTTCCATACGTCGTTTGTTGCTCAGGTTACCTTGCGCGAGTTCGGTTCTTGCCATTCGACCTTGCTCAATCCGTTGAGCCAAAATGACCTCTTCCTCGATGTCATTCAGCAAAGGCACCCGGCTGACTTCTTTCAGGTAGAGTCCAATTGTGTCATCGGTATCGATGCTTGCCAGGTCGTCAATGGCGGGTTCCTCGTCCAGCGTTTCCGACAATTCCTCGTCGGAAGGTTCAATTCTGGGCATGTCATCTTCAACAACGGCGATGCCAGCGTTATTCAGAGAATTGTAAATACCCTCGAGCTGGTCGATATCTTGCTCGATTTCAGGGAAGAAATGAAGGATATCATCGTTAGTCACATAAGACTTTTTTCGAGCAAAATCCTTTAAGCGGTTTAGTGATGACGAGGGGGAATCTTCTTCTTGTATCGGTTGATTGTTCAATCTTGCCATGGATAGCAGTGAGCCTTTTCTATTGAGTTGAATTACGTTTCAATAGAGTACGATATTTTGAGATGAAATTCAAGAGCAAACCGGTATTTGCTATGGGTCAATATATTGCAAAAAAGCGCGTAGCCAACGGCATTTACGGATAATGACGGCAAAATATGACAAACTGAGTAAACTTTCCTATTAAGCCCTTGGTTTTATCTTCAGGATTTGGCGCGTTATCTTTGTGTTTCCTTGCTTTGCTGGACAGATCAGGCATTTGACCTCGTTGGTCGATAAAGATAGAATCAAAATCAGAAAGGGAAACTGAGGTTGTTTCTAAAGAAAACTGCTAATATCTGGCTTCCGATTTTAATAGTGCTTGCTTTGGTTGGGGCAACATTTGTTAATCTGCGTTTGGCATCCACTTTTCAGCTGCAAGACGATTTTGCGCCGAGGTGGGTGGCTGCCAGGGAATGGATGAAGACCGGCGCATCCCCATATAGCGATTCTACACATCAGATAACACTCGACTTGCTTGATGAGAACGGGAACGACCCCGCTGGTCTGAGTCAGGGTCGGTTTATTGACCCGGCATGGTATGTGCTCTTTTATTTACCCATCAGCTTCGTCCCGTATCCAATCGCCAGGGCAATTTGGATGACTTTGGTTGAGCTTAGCTTATTTTTGAGCGTTTTTCTTTCGATTCGCATGGCGGGCTTAAAGTTGACCATCCTTGAGCTTTTGGCAATGTCTTTTCTGGTGTTCGTTTTTTATCCGTTTTTTAAGTCCATTTTGACGGTGAGTGTCACAACGCCATATATCTTTTTAACGCTCCTGGCGGTATACCTGGCGCGTGAAAAGCAGGGCACCATGGCGGGTCTGCTCTTTGCGATTTCGGTGTGGATGGTTCCGCTGAGCTTCTTGTTGGTAATCTTGTTCATGATTTGGCTTGGAGCACGCAGAGATAACTCACTTGCGAAGATATTCTTCAGCTCTTTTGGCTTCTTAGTCATAGTTTCATTGGTGCTTTTTCCGGGGTGGATCGCAGACTGGTTTGCAACTTATCTTCGCTTATTCCCGGACTTCTCATGGGTCAGGACACCGCTGATGGTAGTGGGCGAGTTCTTCCCGGGCGCGAGCGCGCAAATAGCCATTGCACTCGGCGTGACATTGCTTGTTTTAATGCTGGTGGAATGGTATGGGATCGGGGAAAGAGAGGGTCGTGGGTTTCATTGGAAACTGATGTTGACTTTCAATTTGCTGTACTTGTTCAATTTGACCTCAGAAGGCATTTATCTCCTTTGGTTATTGGCGCCATTGTTCAGCGTTTACAAGTACTTAACAGAGAAATGGCGTGTTTCTGGTAGAATTATTTCCTGGGTAACATACCTTGCCTTGATTTTTATTCATTGGCGTCGTTTTCAAATTTCACAGAATTGGTTGCCAGAGGAAACATCTCTGGTCATTCTTTTGTTACCCATTGTGACGATGTTTGGCTTGCAGTGGTTTAGATGGTGGGCAACCGTCAGCCCTAAAGCACTGATTGACTCAATAAATTCATAGGAGGATCTGGAAATGGCAAAGAAGAGAGTTGGTATCCTGACCGGAGGCGGAGACGTTCCGGGCTTAAATATCGCAATAAAATCGGTTTTACTAAACAGTCTTGATGGAGATTACGAGATTGTTGGCATTCGGAGGGGATGGCTTGGTTTGTTAGGGTACGACAAAACCGACCCGTCCACCCACGAACTTTACATCAGGGATTTAAACCCCACTGCGGTTCGTCGTGTGGATCGCACCGGTGGCACTTTCTTGCACACTTCCCGCACAAATCCATCCAAGGTACGTGCCAAGGATACCCCGGAATTCTTGCGCGACAGCAAATGGGGTAAGGTCGTGGATGAGGTGGAGGAAATTACTGATTACACTGACCACATCCTTGACGTAATCGATCATCTCAAACTCGATTCACTGATCACAATTGGTGGAGATGATACGCTCAGCTATTCTGCCCGCTTGAAAAAAGAAGGCATCAAACTCAATGCTATTCCAAAAACCATGGATAATGATGTACTGGGAACCGAATACTGCATTGGTTTTTCCACTGCGGTTACGCAAGCCGTCAACCTCATCACGAATTTCCGTACATCCATTGGCTCTCATGAACGCATCGGCGTTGTGGAACTCTTTGGGCGCAATTCTGGTGAGACTGCTCTGATTACGGGTTATCTGAGCTATGTGGATCGAACTATTATCTGCGAAGTTCCATTCAACATGCAGGAAGTTGCCGAGTTATTGGCATCCGACAAGCGCAACAGCAAGTCGTATTATTCTTTATGCGTCATTTCCGAAGGCGCGCATACGGATGGTGGCGAGATTGTTGAATCCGGCGAAGCGGACGCTTACGGGCACCGCAAACTCGGCGGCATCGGCGAGGTTTTGGCGGATCAGATCAAGGTCCTGACTGGATACAACACCATGTATCAGAAACTCGGTTACCTGGTTCGCAGTGGCGCAGCCGATATGCTTGACCGAATGGTAGCGATGAACTACGGCGCGCTTGCGATGCAACTGACGATGAAAAATGATTACGGTCATTTGGTGGGGCTCACTGAAGGCAACTATTCTGTCGTCCCGGTCGAGACGGTTATCAGTGGCAAGCGGCATGTCGACGTGGATCTCTACTACGACAAGGAAAGTTATCGTCCGAAGGTCAAGAACATTCTTGGTCTGCCGATGTTCCTGCACTAAGATGAGAATCAGAGCCTGCGGCATGCCCGCAGGCTCTTTTTAAACCAAAATGGGCGTTGAATCACAAGGTATTTCCAACCAGAGATTTACTCTGATCCCCAGAGTCTTGATTTTTCCTGTCAACGAAACCGGGCAAATTCTATTATTGGAAGGCGCAAAAGATAAAAAGATTTGGGCTGGCTTGTGGAATGGTTTAGGCGGGCACGTGGAGCAGGGCGAGTCCCTGTTGAGTGCTGCAAATCGTGAGCTGCTCGAAGAGAGTGGGTTGGTCGCCGAGAAGTTGATCTTCTGTGGTCAGGTGTTGGTGGATACGAATCAGAACCCGGGTATTGTTTTCTTTGTCTTCAAGGCAAAGAGATTACAAGGGGAGTTACGAGCATCCATAGAAGGAAAGCTTGGTTGGTATTCACTCCAGAGCGCTCTCAAGTTGAATTTAGTTGAAGACCTCTACACACTCTTACCGCTGGTTATGCGCCAACGCGCGAGCGGACGGCCATTTTGGGGGCATTATCAGTATGATGACGAAGGTCAATTGATAATGTCATTCACCAGTTGATTTCTCCAAAAAAACTAACAGAGTATCTCCATATTTCCTTGAATCAAATACCTGCAGTTTGTCGTAGGCCTTTTCGACCCACTCCAACGGATTTATTTGAACAATCACCTGTCCCTCATCACTGAGAATGAGTGGATTCTGATCGATCAGATCAACTGCTTTTTCCCACATCCCTTTGTATTGAGGTGGGGCGACGTAAACCAGGTCGAATTGAGGGGTATTTTGGCTGGCGAGCCAGGTGAATGCATCCACCTGAAACACACTGGCTTTATCGCCAAAATGGGTGGTGGCAAGGTTCTCACGGATGGTTTTCACCGCCAGGCGACTGGTATCGAGAAATGTCACATCTCTGGCGCCCCGGCTGAGCGCCTCGATCCCAACCGCGCCAGTGCCTCCAAAGAGGTCCAGCATGTGTACATCGAGGATCTCACCGCCAAGGATGTTGAATAGGGCTTCTTTGACCAGGTCGGTGATAGGGCGGGTTGTATCCCCAGGCACATGTTTAAGCCTTAATCCCTTGGCTGAACCCCCAACAACACGCAGCATACCCATCAGACGCTCACTCCTGCCCGAATGCCAAGCCCAGCTTGTGACGCATGTAGTCAATTGTGAGGTTTAGACCATCGCGCATGGACACCTGTGGCTCCCAACCCAAAATGGATTTGGCACGCGTGATATCCGGCTGGCGGCGCTGTGGGTCATCACCGAGTGTATCTGTAAAAACCGCGCTAATCCCACCAGGATTATTGCAAAGCTCATTGATGGTTAAAGCAAAGTCCTTGATGGAAGTTTCGATTGGGTTGCCGATATTTACCGGCATGTGCTCATCAGTCATCATCAAGCGATAGATGCCTTCGATCAGGTCACTGATGTAGCAAAAACTTCTGGTCTGCTCACCGGTGCCATAAATGGTCAGCGGTTCTCCACGCAGGGCTTGCTGGATGAAATTCGGAACGACCCTGCCGTCATCCAGCCGCATCCTGGGACCGAAGGTGTTAAAAATGCGCACGATGTGCGTCCTGACACCATGTACGTTGTGGTAAGCCATGGTGAGGGCTTCAGCAAAGCGCTTGGCTTCGTCGTAAACGGATCTCGGTCCAATCGGATCGCAATTTCCCCAGTAATCCTCACTTTGAGGATGCACGGTCGGGTCGCCATAAACCTCGCTGGTTGAAGCCAGCAAAAAGCGGGCTTTGTGCGCCTTCGCTAAGCCCAGGCTATTGTAGGTGCCGAGCGCGCCAGCCTTGAGGGTCTGGATTGGCAGGTTGGGGTAACCCAGGGGCGAAGCGGGGTTTGGGCTTGCTGGTGACGCAAAGTGCAGGATGTAGTCGAGTGGCTCATCTACCTGGATGAACCCGGAGACATCCTGTTCTTTGAGTCTGAAATTGGGATTACCCTCAAGATGCTTGAGATTTGCCCGGTCACCGGTAACGAAATTGTCGAGACCGATCACCTGGTGACCCTCAGCAAGCAATCGGTCGGTCAGATGCGAGCCCAAAAAACCAGCCGCGCCAGTTAGTAAGATTAACATAGGTACCCTTTCAGTTTTTGTCAGGGTTTCGGGTATAATCATGACCCTGAACAAGTGAGAATTATAGCATGCCCGAACATGACACCAACAGTTTATTGAGCAATACAACCCAAGCCCTTGAGGCTTTACTTTTTGCCGCGCCAGGTATGAGTTCTATTGAACAATTAAGCCAGGCATTGAATGTTTCAAAGTCGGAAGTGGAGAAATCGCTGGACGCGTTATCTGCCCACCTTTCTTTGGAACATGGGCTGCGCCTGCAGCGGATCAAAAACCAATATCAACTTATCACCGCTCCCGAGCATGCCGAAATGATTGAAAAGTATCTTGGGCTGGAAGTCACTTCCCGCCTGACTCAAGCAGCGCTCGAGGTGTTGGCGATTGTGGCATATAAGCAACCTTCAACCAGACCGGAAATTGACTCCATCCGGGGCGTGAACAGCGATGGGGTGGTCAAGAGTTTGCTTTCGAAAGGTTTGATTGAGGAATTGGGACGATCCGAAGCGATCGGGCGCCCCATTCTCTACGGCGTCACCAACGAGTTTTTCCAGCATTTTGGTCTTGAATCGCTTGACCAATTACCAAATGTGGACCTTGAAGGGCTCTTTACACTCAAACCAACACAAGAGACCGAAGAAACGAGGCTTTTGAAAGACTAATGGAAGAACGCGTGCAAAAAATCATGGCGTTTGCGGGTTTAGGCTCGCGCCGCGCCTGTGAAAAACTGATAGAAGCAGGTCGTGTCAAGGTAAATGGAAAAGTCATTCACCTTGGTGATAAGGCTGATCCCGCTAAGGACTCGATCAATGTCGACGGCAAAGTGTTGCGCCTCACTTCTGAACGGATCTATATCGCCTTGAACAAACCCAAAGGATACCTTTCCGACATTGACGAACTGCACCCCAGACCTACCGTCAATGATCTGATCGGCCTTTCTGAGCCGCTTTTTGCGGTAGGGCGGCTGGATCTCGACAGCGAAGGGCTGATCCTGATGACCAACGACGGCGAGCTGGCAAACCGCCTGACTCACCCCCGCTACCACCACGAAAAAGAGTATGAAGTGTTCGTGATTAAAACTCCTGACCAGGAACAGTTGGAAATCTGGCGGCGCGGTGTGGTGCTGGAAGACGGCACCCGCACACTGCCCGCGCAAGTGGAGATCATGGGCACTTACAGCAACGGAGCCTGGTTGCGGATCATCATGCATGAAGGCAAAAAACGCCAGATCCGCAAGGTCGGTTCCCGCATTGGCTGCCCCGTCTCACAAATCAAGCGTGTGCGCATAGCCAACCTGAGACTTGGAAAGCTCAAATCCGGTGAATGGCGCAACCTGACCCCAAAGGAAGTCTATCAACTTCGGAAATTTGCCGGCCTGATAAAAGACGAAGAAAAGTAATTCATTTCTGAAAGAAAATAAAAGAAACAGCGCGTGGTCCGCGCTGTTTCTTTTATCAGTTCCATTAATTTTTTCAGGTAAGCCTTACGAGCAAGATAGCCGCTTGTCAACTGACCTCATTTGCTTGCGAATTTCTACTCCGCACCGGCAGTAGTGGTCTCTTCCAATCCATTAGCCAAGGCTTGTTTCAGCTTTTCTGCCGTTTCCGGGCTGATAGGATCAGCGCATTGTTCCCGATCCATGCGGCGAATGTAGCGTTTCAAGTCTTCCATCTCCACCACCGGGTAGGGAGCCTTAGAGACGTCGCCCAGTTGGGTCTCCTTCAAATAGACAACCATGATCGGTTTCAGTTCAGGATGCAGATCAGCTGGGACGCCTTTTTCGGTCAAATACTTGCTCAGCGCCGCTGACGCGTCCGCAACCTCCCGGTCGGGCTTGCCTACGCTATCCTGACCCATCATTTTCTGGATGCGGTTCCTCGTCTTGTGCACCCATTTCCCATCCACATAGCTGATCTCGCCCGTGGCGTTCACTGGAATCGGCATCCAAATCCGGCAGGGACCCATCAGCAGCATCGGCACGGGTGTGGTGTAGACGTAATAGGTGTATTCATGACGCAATTTCTCGAAGGCACTGCCAAAAATTTCGTCATACCGTGGTGATCGTCCGTATCGATTGACAAAATTCAAACCAATCTGGGTCAGAATAAAACCAACGATCAGGCAGACATAGGAATAAAGAATGAGGTTCATTTCTTTCTTGAAGGCAAAATACAAGCCAAGACCCAAGACGCCCAGGCTTGAAAACGTCAGGATTCTGCCGAGAAGTTTATTCCTACTGATGTGTTTTTCGTTTCTGACCAGTTTCATCTTGATTCTCCGTTTTCTGAAATAGTATTTTTCAATCCTGGCAATAAGTCGGCATCAATTGCCTGAACTGCCCGGGCAATGGCACTCACCATGGCTTTTGCGTCTGAGCGACCGTGCCCCACGAAAACCAGCTCATTTAATCCCAGCAGTGGCGCGGAACCGATTTCTGCGGGGTCTAGCAACTGCCGTACCTTGTTGAAAGCTGGCTTTGCCAGAAGAGCACCTATCTTGGTGCGTGTGCTACTCAATAATTCGTCCTTAAGTGTGCTCATTATCAGTTTTGCTACGGCTTCAGTTGACTTGAGTATCACATTCCCTGTGAAACCGTCCGTCACTGCCACATCGACCGCCCCGCCAAATAATTCCTTGCCTTCAATGTTGCCCACAAAGCCATGCACTTGCTCTTTGAGCAGCGGATGCGTCGCCTTGACAAGTTCGTTGCCCTTGCCTTCTTCCTCGCCATTTGCGATCAAACCGACGCGTGGCTCACTAACGCCGAGCATCAAGCGTGAATAGACCGCTCCCATCTGCGCGAATTGCACCAAAAACTCGGGTCGGCAGTCCGCATTGGCGCCGATATCCAGCAATACGCTTTTACCGCCTTTTACAGGCAGCGTGGTGCACAGGCAGGGTCGGATCAAGCCGGGGATTAACCCAAAAATTTTAGTGCCGAAGTACATCGCCATGCCGGTGTTGCCGGCTGTCACGAACGCCTGGGCTTCGCCTTCCTTCACCAACTGCATGCCGACAGCCATCGTATTCTGCTTCTTGCCGCGGGCTTCCTGGATGTGGTCGCTCATCTCGAGCCACTCGGGCGCATGCACCACCCGTACTCCTGACAAATCCTGGGTCATCTTTTTCAGTTCAGCAGTGAGCGTAGCCTCATCGCCAACCAGGATCACGTTCATCCCAAATTCCTTGCTGGCGGTTATTGCCGCTTCCACTTCAGGGAAGGGGCGGTTGTCACTGCCCATTGCGTCTAAAACAATTGTCTTCTTCAACCTAACCTCATCTTCTTACGCCGTTTTCTTGACAAAGACAACGGAACCTGTATAATTCAATCTCACGTTTGCGCTGGTGCTGGAATTGGCAGACAGGCGTGGTTGAGGGCCACGTGCCGCAAGGCGTGAGGGTTCAACTCCCTCTCAGCGCATTCGAAAAGAGCAAGCAATTGCTCTTTTTGTTTTAAGGAAATGCCCGGCGCAGCCATGTCATCGGATTGACTGGCGTGCCCTGGACGTCCACTTGAAAGTGCAAGTGCGGACCAGTCGAGCGACCGGTCGTACCAATAATTCCAATCAATTGCCCAGACTCGACCACATCACCCTGATTCACAAGGATTTCGTTCAGATGCATGTACGTTGTGTACACGCCCAGTCCATGGTCGATCACGATGCTGTTACCACGCACCACCTGGTCCGGGAAAACGCCCACAACTGTTCCTGCGGCTGGCGCGTAGACGTCCGTGCCCTTGCAATAGCCCAGGTCCAGCCCAGTATGATAGTAAAGAGCAGGGTTGTCGTTATACGTTCGCCGGCTGCCAAATTGCGAAATGATGCAGTCAGCGTCCTGTGCCGGCGAATACCACAGCCCATCCCACTGCTGAACGGGGGTGATGGCTACAATCGTGCTTGTAAATTTGACATTTTCGGCTTTTTCTGCCTCAGTGCCGACTGATTCCGGGTCGACCTGCAGGGGTTTGTCGGTCACGTAATTCGCCGAACTGATCATCACCAGTTGATCAAAACGATACTCAGATCCATCAGGGTAGGTCACCGTCATGGTCAGTGGGTACACCCCGGGCTCGGTCAGCGCGTTGATGCCGCCATATGCCGTTTGTACTCCGCCCAGGTCCACAAATGTGGGCTGGATGGACGCGAGGTCGGCCTGAACCGTCACCGGCTGACTGCTCTCAACTTCAATCAGGAAGGTATCTCCCTGGTAGAGCGGCAGGTTGTCGAGGATGATGCTCTTAATGCCCGGCAGTGCCAGATTGCTGCCATTTTCTTCGGCTGAGGGCATGTAGTACGTGTCCCTTGGCATGCCCAGGGTCGGGTTTGCCAGTCCGTTGATCCCTGCCAACAGCCAGGTGTTTTTGCCGCTGAGGACGCTCGCTTCCAGGAAGGATTGCCCGGTTTTGATAGCAGGCATGGTTGTCATGGTAGAGCCGTTTTCCTGGGTGGTCATGATGATTTCGCGCCCGATAAACAGCTCCGAGGGGCTGGTCAGGCGGTTGGCTTTGACCAATACAGCCGTGTCGGTTTGGCTGCGCCGGCTGAGGTTTGTCAGGCTCGACCCCAACGTCACATATTCCGTGGTCAGAATTCCCTGCATCCCTTCCAGGCTCGGAATTAGCAGCCGGTCGTTTGGGCGCAGCACATCATCCGGTTGGATGTTGTTGAGCGTCATCAACTGGTCGAGCGTGGTGTCAAACCTCTGCGCGATCCACGAAAGCGTGTCGCCGTATTCCACGATATAAGTGGGGTAGGTTGCCTGGGATTGCGCAGGGCGAATTGCTGTGCCAATAAGCATTGGAATCAAAAACAGAATTGTAAGCAGGAGTCGTCTTGCTGAAATTCTCCGCTGGAGGTTGGTATAATCTGCCATAATCAAATTATTAGTTTACCATAGGCTTGGAAAGGGCGCGAAAAAAATGAGAATCACAACCTGGAATGTCAATGGGATCCGCGCGGTCGTCAACAAGGACGGCTTTGCCTGGCTGGATGAAGTCAAGCCCGATATCCTCGGTCTGCAGGAGATCAAAGCCAAGCCCGAGCAGGTTCCCCAGTTGCTGATGGAACACCCGGAGTATCAGAGTTTTTGGCATTCCGCCGAACGCCCCGGCTACAGCGGTACAGCCGCTCTTTTCAAGAAGGAGCCCATTTCCATTCACACCGGTCTGGACATGGAAGAATTCGACGACGAGGGTCGCACGCTGCGCCTTGAGTATCCGGATTTCTTCCTCTACATCATCTACTTCCCCAACGGCGGGCAGGAAAATAAGCGCGTTCCCTTCAAACTTGGCTTCTATGCCCGCTTGCTGGAACTCTGCGACGAGCACCACGCCCGGGGTGAGCGGGTGATACTCACCGGGGATTTCAATACCGCACATAACGAGATCGACCTCGCCAATCCGAAGTCGAATCAGAAGAATACCGGCTTCTTATCGGAGGAGCGCGCCTGGATTGACAAGTATTTGGAGCACAGTTTTGTGGATGCCTATCGCGCGCTCTACCCGGACACAATCGGCTATACCTGGTGGGACATGCGCACCAATGCCCGCCCGCGCAACATCGGTTGGCGGTTGGACTACTTTTTGGTCAGTTCGGAATTGATGCCGCGCGTGGAAGCGGTCGAGATCCATGACGATATCATGGGCTCCGACCACTGCCCGGTTAGCCTGCTCCTGCGGGATTAGGGTGCAAAAAATGTAGGCCGGGTTGCGAATTTCAACCCGGCGCTTATGCTGTCATCGCGAGCATAGCGCGGCGATCTGCCTTTTTGAAGTTCGCGTAGGGCGAGATTGGAAGCACTGCACTCTTTGTAACGCAGAGACGTTGATGTGCTTCCAATCCGCCTTCACGACACTTTTCATAGGCAAGGATCATCCAATCACTGTTTTCGGCGGATTGAGGGCACAATACGCTCATCCATCAAATCACACACTGTACCCTCAATCTCGCCCTACTAGAAATACTGTTTTCCCTTATAGAGGTGTGGCGATCTGCCTGGAATCCTGTCATCGCGAGCCTCTCTTGCCCTTGTGTCCTTTTACAAGGGCTGCGAAGCGATCTGTCTTTTTGACATGGTGATTGCGTACAAAGATAATTTGCCGGAGTGAGCTCGCAAGAGGTGGTTGTGTAATTAGCATTACGATGCGGTCTCATTACACAGCTTCGCCGGTACTTCGTCCGGCCTACGAAAACCCCTCTCATCCTTTGCTTTGATCCCAAACGCAAACTATTTCAGGGAAAAAGTTGAATTGCAGGTGTTAATTGTGTATAATGTGTTTGTGTAATAACAATTACACATCCTGTTAAAAAAGACAATTCGGTTTAAAATTTCTCGAGATCCAATTTGGGTCTATCTTGGATGCTCTTACAGGTAAGAATAGTTGAAGACCGTGCGTTATCCTCGATTTTTTGGTCTTTCTTACGCCATCTACGTATCATATTCCTCCATTGTTTTCTACCTTTCACTCATATTTGCTGACCAATTTTAGCAATTTTTCTCGCGTTCATATTACAATTGAATCAAAGGAGTTTCCCATGAACCCAAAATATGCAGTCAGACAATTAATGGTCTTCTTCCTGGTGGCTGGGATGATGGTGACCTCAGTCTCCGCAAACCCCACAAAAAATCCAGAAACCCCACCTTATGTCGAGATTCCGCGACTCAATAGCATGACACCCTTGCAGGAAGTTGCTGAACCACCAACATCGCTCGAACGGTATCAGCCGAAAACGAGTCAGATCCAGAAAAACCAGCTACTTGGCTATACAGAATTGATGGAACGTGTTGATCCGAAAGGTTCTTCACCCCAAGTGGAAGATCCTCTTCAACCAACTTCCTTTAGTGCCAGCGAGAGCATGCCAATCCAGAACATGATCGACAGCCTCCCCGCAGGGATGATCACCATTGACATGACCTACGACGTGGTGATGGGCTGGGTGGAACCGGAACAGCTTGTTCAGGTGACAAATAGCTTGCAGGGTTATGGTTCGGCTGTGGCGGATAGCACAGGTTTTTTCTGGACGCCTATCTGGCACAACACCGATGGGCACGAGGTGGGAATTCAGTGCGGCACTACAACGAGCATCAGCGTGGATGGCACACTTCTTACAACCTTGACTCCTCTGTGCTTTTCCGACACACACGTCGTTGTGCTCGATGACGTCATTCGGGGGACCCTCTCAGGTGCTGGCGCAGGTGTAACGATTAATGCCAGCCTAGGCGAGTTCAGTCCGTATGTTGGGAGTGTGACACCTGCACAAGGAGCGCCAACCGGTTCGGCTACCACTGATCCGACCGGTTTTTTTGAGATCACGAATATTGGTTTTGATTTGGGAGCAGAAAGTGTCGCGGCGCTTGATTTCCTACAAGAAGGCGTTAATATCCGCGATTATGTAGTTCCCCAAGATGTCTTCATGGTACACCAGATGAACAGCATACAGGGCTACACCTCGGTGGGTCTACTGGTCACTGCCACAGTTTATGTTGGCGCAAGTACTGAAGTTCGCTGGACTGGCGAAATGCAGGCAACCTGGCCGCTTGGTTACTACTCGTTCTCCCCCGAACTGATGATGATTGGGGATCGTGTCACAGTGGAACTCTCAGGGGAATCATTGCTTTCCACAACCGTTGCCTCACTGGGTAATTTTATATTTGATGAGCAAGCCAATACCTTGCAAGGTCAAGCCGCTAATGGTGCGTATATCCGTGCGGGTGTGTGGCAATGGCAGGGTGAATCCCGCCATTATTCACTACAAGTAGACAATGCTGACAGTTCCGGTTTTTCAATTGATTTTTCTCCGGAAGATTTGAAAGCATATGATAATGTCTTGGTAAGTGTCTCAGACTCTGATGGAAACCAGACGCAAATCCTCAGTGGCGCGCCTTTTGTAAACGTCCTGCAGGATCCACTTTCCAATCAGGATTGTGTGATGGGACGGCTCGATGCTCCGAATGAGCCGATCTGGGTAAGACTGGATAAAGGCGGTGATGGGACAGTCGATTATGTGCGTGAGACCGGCTGGGTCTCGGACGCAGGCAATGATTTCGATGTCTGTTTCCTGATTCGGCATCCCAACTTCGATTGGGGACCAATCAATATTGACCCTGGCGATATCGCAACACTATTTAATGGATCTGACTGGTCGGAATCGGATGAGGTGATCAATTTCGATTGGGACTATAACACCGCCACAGAGACTATCACCGGGCAGGGTTTTCCGGAAGGTGAGATGGAAGTCTGGCTTCCTCAATATTACGCAGATGATTATACCGGTTTTGGGACAGCGACTTACAATGCTGAGATCACTACTGGTGAATTCTCAGCCAGTTTTACCAATTTTGATGTGCGTGATGGGTTGTCCGCTCAATTAACTCACTACAACAATGATGGAAATGGTAATACCTGGTACCAATGGGATACAGAATCCCTCACCTTTTTTGAATTGATCATGCATCAGGATCAAGTTGCGGCTGTTGCTGGTTTCGTCAAAATTCCGGATGATCTGGTCACTGTGAGTATCTACCAGGACGAATTCGCCACTGAGCCCCTGTTCACAACCAGCCAGGATACCGACGAACAACCACATTACTTTATGATTGATGGCTTTGGCGAAATATCAGTTTTATCGGGTATGAGAATCGTTGTCAGCAGCGCGAGTGGTTGGAATGGCGAGATGATTGTGCCTATCTTTAATTACAACGTAAATCTTGATACTAACGAGATTAGCGGTGTAGGTCCTCAGGGTCTGCTCTATTTGGAAGCCTGGCGCGAGGATCAGAGCCTTTCTCTTTCCATCCCAACGAACAATTCCTCTGCAATCCACGTGCAAACTGACCTCTACGGCTACGATTTACACCAGGGTGATTTCGTATCTTTGACCTATGTAGCCCCTGATGGCAACCGGGCTCGCATGGAATGGCGCTTTGGGGATCTCTATAGGGTTGGTCACTGGCTGAATGATGGTCGACAGGATTGGATGTGGGGGGAAGCCATTCCTGGCTCTAACATCACGATCAGCATCAATGACGGAGACCCGATCCAGGCATACTTCGAAGATCCCAACTGCCAGGAATGTTGGGGCATTCACGATCCCCTGGACATTGATCCTGGCAATGACATTTCCATTTCCATGGATACCGGGTACACCCTGAATTATTCCATACCGAACCCATTGAAATCGGTAGCCAGTTCCACACTGGACACAATCTCAGGTCAAATCGAAATGAGAGCGGATAATTGGGTGAATATTTCGACATGGTGGGATGGTGGCGAGTACCAGGTAAACACTGCGCCAGATGGTACATTCATCCTCGCATCCACTCCTGAATTGCCAATTGACGTGCCGACAGGTGGGGAAGGTCAAATTCACTTCAATGACATTATTGATGACGTGCTAGTGGATATGAGTCAACATTTCCGCACCGTCGAACTCTCCATGAACGTCAACTACGATCATGACTGGATTGAGGGAAATTACCCTCCAGGATATGATGTGACTCTGACGGTGACTGAGAGTGATGGTGTAACCGATAAAGCCACCACAACGCTTACCACTTCTGAAATCTCCTGGTGGGGAGGGCAGACTGGATTTTCCACCAACCTGGACGGGGTGATGTGGGATCCGGAACGTCCAGACATCCAGCCCGGAGATTGGGTTTATGGAGAGGTCACAGTAGCTGACACCACATATTACTCCCAAGTTCAGCTTGGTACATTTGCTGGAGAGTTAAATGCAGGAACAAATACCTTCACCGGAACCCTTGACGTCTCTTGGCTGAATCAGGAGCAACCTGTGCCGATTCAGTGTCACCCCTGGGGCGCGCCAGAAGGTACGCCCATGATAGATACAAGTGTTCTACCGGATGGAATTAGCGAGTTTACCTGTGATTGGACGGATGAATGGGATGTTCAGCCGGATCAGCAAATTGCTGTTAGTTATCAAGACCCAGGTGGGCACTGGGTGTATAGCGTCCATCAAGCTTACACCGACGGACTGATATTGAGAATCCAATATGACCATAATTGGATCGAAGGCAACTATCGACCCGGTCACGAGATCTACCTGAGGGTTTTGGATAACGCTGGAGATGAAAAAGCGCACATCACGCTTACCTCTGGCTACATCGACGGTTGGGGAAGCGCATCAGGCTTCTCGACGAATGTGGAAGGAGCAACTTGGTTTCCAACCCAGCCGGATATCCAGCAGGGGGATACCATCTATGGTGAAGTGGATGATGGGGCGTTCACCGCGGAGGTCAAGATTGGCACGGTTACTGCTGACCTGGATCTATTGGATGATACTGTCAGCGGTACGGTAGAAGCTGAATGGCTGCCGCAGGATGAGGAAGTAAAAGTCAGCTGCGAAATCTGGGATTGGAATTCCCCTCCAAACCAGGAAGATTGGGTGCTGCCAACTGGCTCAAATCCATATCTTTGCGATTGGACAAGTGTTGGTTACAACCTGGATGAAACCTCCAACCTGATGGTTGCCTACTACGAATCAACAGGTCACAAGGTAATTGGTGAGTTCAGGTATCCTACTCCGCGATTACACATAAACAAATGGCTGGAAGGTGGGGAACTGGGGGCAGGAGGGACCGGCACCTTTAATATCCAATACCGCAACGAAGGAAATGCAACTGCGCTGAATACGATCATCACCGATACCCTTGGACCGGGATTATCGTATCTGAGTGACACTTCTGGTTTCCCGAAAACTGTCGATGGGAACCAAATGGTCTGGCAGTTGGGCGAGCTTGCGCCAGGGGATTGGGTCAATTTTTACGTCTATGTTCACGTTGAGGGTCCCGCTGGCACTGACACCTTCAACACGGTAGTTTTCAGTTCGGATAGTGTTGATGGTGGTAATGAATGGGATCGAACATCAACCTGGGAGGGAACAATTAGCAGCAACAACACCCATGTGAACGTCGGCAAAGGCACCTGGACCTGGCTGCCTGCGCCGGGTCAGAACTATGTGTATAACATCAACGTTTGCAATAACGGACCGACTGGCAGCACAGAACTGACAATGACGGAAACCTTGCCAAATGCCGTCACTTTGGTCTCCTGGTGGGGCAGGGAGGTTGGTTGGAGTGAAGTTTCTTACACAGGCAATATTCTGACCCTTGAATATCCTTCCATCCCGGGTTGGAGTTGTCGGGAAGTTTATGTAAAGGTGCACCTGGATCCCGCAGCTCATCCGAAAGATCAGCTTATCAATATGGTTGACATCGTTGCAGTAAATGATGATCCTGATGAGCACGATAACGAAGCCTGGTATAACCACAATGTCGGTACGCCTTTCACTGACCTTTCGGTAAGCCTTGGCTGGCATTGGGGTATGCTGACGCCGGGAGGGCAGTACCGCTTTGGAATTTACTTCTACAACGACAGCAACATACCGGTTGAGGGACCGATTCCACTTGTTCTAACGCTTCCACCTGGCGTGCAGTTTGGTGGTTGGAGCCATTGGGATTGGGCAAACTTTATAGGAGAGCCGGTTGTAGATGGAAATACGGTCACCTGGATGGTTGATGATCTCGACCCGGGATATTATGGCGCGATTGAAGTAATCGCAAATATTGACTCCATTACTGAACCAGGTACGGAGTTAATTCAAACCGTAGTCTTCACGCCACAACCTGGTGAAGAGGACAATAATGACAACACAGCCAATCTGACCGAACACGTTTTCGACCATGGTCCTAACCTTCGGATTTATAAAAGGGGAGATTGGCACGGATTTGGCGAAGGGCATAACGCCAGGTACGAGCTTCAGGTGGAAAATGTTGGTGATCAAACGATGATGGATGTCTACGTGCTAGATTATTATCCGACGCAGATGTCACTTGATGGGAATATTAGTGTCAATTTTGGGCAAGGATGGCAATGGCAGGATTTCCCGGATGAACATTTCTTTGCTGTGCATTTTGATAGGTTAGAGCCCGGGTGGAATGCTGGGATAAACTACAACGTTGTTATCCCAGGCACAGAACCGATTGAACCCGGTTTGGTATTTTTAAATAATGCCCTTGTGTTCGGGGATATAGCCGATACTAATCCGGAGGATGATACCGCACTCTTCCCATTGGGGAGTGGTCCCGATATGTTTGTGAAAAAATCCTTGTTTTCCGGTGAATTTCAACCTGGCGAGGAGGTCACATATCTGCTCAAATTCGGAAATGCGCAACCTGGTCACGCCTGGTGGTGGAATATGACCGGTATTGGCATTCTGACTGATACATTACCAGCAGGGATGACTTTTGTGTCAGCCCAAATACACTGGAGCAGCGATCAACCGGAGTGGTCCGATTTTCCGCCTGCACAAAACGGACAGACTCTGACCTGGCAGACCTGGCCGATTGCAGCTGGCGGATGGAATGAGATCCTTTTGACGGTCAGAATTGGGGATGATGTACAAGACGGCGAGGAGTTGACCAACCAGCTGGTCATCACGAGCGATCAGCCTACGGTTGATTTGGATCCGTTCACTGAGAATAACATTAGTACCTATTCAGGGATAGTTGAGGTGCTTACCAGGTACTTGTACCTGCCATTCATACTGAAGTGAGTATCATTCTTTTTGCGCAGGCCGGGTTGTATGGTTCAACCCTGCTCAGATTTTTTCTTCGTAGGCCGGGTTCCGCTTTTGAACCCGGCTCTGTTCCACTTGAGAGTGGCTGTTGAAGTTACAAAGCCGGAGTGAGCCTGCGAGGGTTGGTTGCAGGATTGAGGCTACTAGGCGGTCTCATTCCGGTCTACGGAAAATATGTTCCTTTGTAGGCCGGATTCCGCTTTTGAACCCGGCTCTGTTCCAATGCAGATTACCGCATCGCTTCGCTCCTAGCAAAGACGAATGTCCGTCATCGCGAGCGTCTGTTGCGCCTGTGCCCGCGAAGCAGGGTATGGCGATCTGCCTGGAATCCTGTCATCGCGAGCCTCACCTGCCCTTGTGTCCTTTTACAAGGGTTGCGAAGCGATCTAAAATTTTAATCCACAAAACATTCTTAGGTTGCCGCGTCGCTTCGCTCCTACTCTGTACGCGAGCAGTCGCACTGACGATTCCCATCAACCCCTCCCAGCTAAAATCAACCCATTT
>CAYPBU010000028.1:0-23546 GCA_964409045.1 uncultured Anaerolineaceae bacterium
GATCGGGTTTGGGATCGCCTGCCGCCCTGTTTGCGGACCATTTCGTCCAGGGGGGTGTCCAACTGGCGCGGCTCAAAGGTCTCGCCGGGTTTCACCACCTTGCCGCCCTCCCACCACTGGGCGTTTATCTCGGTGAAGATCTGTTGCTGCCCCTCCCCTACAACAGGCAGCTCTTCATCGCTGGGGTGGTTCTCTAAAGAATCGGGTTCCGGGGGTCCGTCACTTTTTTTTTAGATTCTTCAGCCGTATCGGGTTTTTCTTCCTCTTCACCGCCGACGATCGTGGTCTGCATTTTCAAATCAGCAAGTTTCGCCTCAAGCGTCTGCACCCCGACAGCGCTCTTGCGGAAAGGTCCGGCTTTCACGCGGTGCGGCAGCGCCAGCTCAGCAGCCATGGCAATATCCCGCGGTGTAATGCGCGTGCGCCCTTCATAGGCAGCCTGGGCACGGGCAGCTTTAAGGATTACCAGGTCCGAACGGTGTCCGTCCACTTCCATCTCGGAGGTCAGGTCGGCGATGATCAGGAGGTCGCGCTGGGTATAGCGCACCTCGTCCACCAATTCGCGCGCCATTTCAATTTGCCGCGAGATTTCCAGCTCGTTTGGCAGCCAGACCTCGCGAAAAGCTTCGGGGTCTGCTTCAAAAGCGATGTTGCGACGCATGATCTCCACGCGCTGGGCTTTATCCAGAATGCCACGGATCTCCACGGAAAAGGCAAAGCGATCCAAAAGTTGCGGGCGCAGATCGCCTTCTTCGGGATTCATTGTACCGACAAGGATGAATCGCGCCGGATGACTGAAGGAGATTCCCTCCCGTTCCACGATATTCACGCCCATTGCGGCTGAGTCGAGTAGGATATCGACCACGTGGTCATCCAGCAGGTTGACTTCGTCGATGTAGAGCAGACCGCGGTTGGCAGCCGCCAGCACGCCGGGCTCAAAATGGCGCTCGCCCTTTTGGATCGCGCGTTCGATATCGAGCGTACCCACAACACGATCTTCTGTGGCAGAAACGGGCAGGTTGATGAACGGTGTTTCACGCGTTTCAACTGGCATTGGGTCCTCACCGCCCACAAAGCGCTCACGGCATTCCGTGCACCAGGTGGTAGGCTTGGCGGGGTCGCAGCCAAAGCGGCAATCGCGCACCACTTTCATGGGGGGCAATAAAGCCGCCAATGCACGCGCCGCTGTGGACTTGGCAGTGCCGCGTTCGCCGCGAATCAGCACGCCTCCAATGCGGGGATCAACTGCGTTAAGGATCAGCGAACGGAGCATACGCTCCTGACCAACCACTGCTGTGAAGGGAAATATTACGCGTTCGTTCATGTGTGTCTCCTGCAAGAATCGATTATAGCACGCCAGGCAGCGGTCGGAATGGTTGGTGTCAAATCCACCTAAAACGATCTCATTAGCTCTCAAAACCAGTATCCACGCGCCGAATATACCCAAGTTCGCCCATTTTGAGAGTTCCTGATAGTTTCTATTGGCTAAACTAAAACCCGAAAGCCTAACTTAAGGAGATCAATCATGGAAGTTCCACGCCACTGGCGTTTGAAAAAACAACGATACTCGCTGCAAGGCGAAGTCTGCCCGCACTGCGATGCCAAGATTTTCCCACCCCGCGATGTCTGCCCTGAATGCGGCGGCGAAGCCAAAACACCCTTCTCCTTCAGCGGTCAGGGTCAGGTCTATTCCTTCACAAGCTACAGCAATGCTCCCGCTGGCTTTGAAGAACAAGCTCCCTATACTATTGCAATGGTCAAATTAAATGAGGGTCCGGTTGTAACAGCCCAACTGACCGACCTGGGTCCCGAGCCTGTGCGCATCGGTATGCCGGTGGAGATGGTCACCCGCAAGATCCGCAACGACGGTAACGAACGCGGCATGATCGTCTATGGCTATAAATTCCGCCCTGTGATGCAGGGATAGTTTCTGTAAAGATGTAAACATGTAAACCGCCTTCCAGAAATGGAGGGCGGTTTTTGTTTCGAGGCGTATAATTGATCGCAATCAAATAGTGGACATTTACTAGATTTCAATTTTTCGCTTGGTTCTCCTTACCACTCAGAGTCCAATCGGGAGCCTGCCTCGTGCACTAACATCTTACGAATTGATATGACAGAATCATATTACAACCACCTTGCTCCTTATTACAAACTCATTTACCTGGATTGGGATAAAAGTCTTCATCGTCAGGCAGAAATGCTGAATAGTGTTATTCGAGAGTTCGCCGGCCAGAATCCCAAGACCGTCTTAGATGTTGCCTGTGGAGTCGGAACACAGAGTATTGGATTAGCAACATTAGGTTATCAAGTTACAGCATCAGATTTATCATCAGGCGAGATTGAACAAGCCAGACAAGAAGCATTAAGTCACGGAGTTCAAATTGAGTTTCAAACAGCAGATATGTGTAAAGCATGGGAAATTCATCAAAAGCAATTTGATGTCGTTATTGCTTGTGACAACTCTGTTCCACACCTAAATAATGATGATGAGATCCTATTAGCCTTTCGGGGCTTCTTCAAATGTACCAAAGATGGTGGATGTTGCATCATCACTGTGCGAGACTATGCCCAATTTGAGAGAATAGGTAAGCGAAAACAAATGGTTCCTCGCTTATCTCACCCAACCGATAAAGGGCAAATCCTTATGTTCGATGTTTGGGATTTCGATGATGACCACTATGAAATCACTACCTACCTAGTAGATGACATTGGAGCTCTTTCGGCACAAACACAGATTTTTCGAGGTGGAAAGTACTATTGTGTGGACATACCTACGTCAGAAGAGCTATTTAAACAAGCAGGTTTCCAAGAGGTTCATACTTTACGCGATCGCTTTTTCCAACCACTGATAATTGCATTGAAATAGTTAATTGTAAATAATCGAGCCGATGATTCAGGGGTAATTGCCGCATCAACACACATGCAAACCGCCTTCCAGAAATGGAGGTCGGTGTATTTGTTGATATGCTTTTTGCAAGAAGAGATATAATCTATTGTATTGTGGGGTGACCCAAACATACTTCATTAGTAGCTTAATGTACGGCATAATCGCAACAATTCACATTTCCGCGATATTAATAACTCGGTGTTAGTTGTCACATAAGACCATCGATCTGTAAAGGAGTCTGTCAATGACAAGTGCAATACCAGAAGATGAGCATGTAAAAGCACAAGTCTCGAAAGAGCTTGAAGAAGCTAAAGCCTTAGCAAAAACACTCAACTTTGAAGAAGTCAAGAGTGGCGAGTGGTTTATCAAACTGCTACAGCAAGTCGTTAGATCTTATAACCGCAACGCCAGAGCAACATATTTTCAGAAAAAGTATCCGGGGTTACCTCCTGATGATATTGCCGATATTTTAACCTCGGTGACTGTTCGGTATGCAACTATTGCCGGGGCTGTTGCGGGGGCAGCAGCAACAGCGAATCAGATTGCTGTGTTAAGCTCCGCGGGAATGACAGCGGCCTTATTTTTTGGGTCAATTGGCGCAGAGATGCTTTATCTGTCTCAAATCCAAATGCGCCTTGTTCTCGACCTTTCCGTTATCTATGACCTCCAACTTGACCTGGAAGACCCTGAGGATGTCTTGATGATTTTTGGTTATGCGTTAGGAGTAACACCGACCGAAATGATTGGTAAGGGGTTGCAGATAGCCGCCGGAGCGAGTGCCAAAGCCGCTGTTAAAAAATATGTCAGCAAAGGAACGCTTCAAGCTATTAAGGATTTTGCCCGCCGGCTTGGTTTCCATATTTTACAGCGTACTATTCTAAAATATGCAGTGCCAGTAGCTTCAGCGGCAATAGGCAGTAGCTATAACTATGCCACAACAAAATCGGTGGGTAGAATTGCCAAAGCACATCTCAAGAATAGAGGTAAAGTGACGGATGAGTTACGTACTTTAGTATCACGGCAACACATTTATGATTTAGCTTTTCCCGCAGCTGTTATGTATATTGCCCAGGTTGATGGTCAATTTTCCACAAAGGAAAAAGAACTATACAAAGCGATGCTATCTCGCATGTCATTTGATGAACATACTCAAGTGGAATTTCAAAAGCTGACTGCAAAAGAGGAAAACATTCTTAATGCCATAGGTAGCATAGAAGATGAAGAGGTTCGGCGCACTTTGATGGAAACATTGGTCTTGATGACCATTTATGATGGTGAATTGGCTGACAAAGAAAGTGAGTTTTTAAGGAGGGCGGCAGAACGGCTGAATTTGCCATTGGATATCGCTGAAGTTGAACAAAGATCACGAGATTATCAGATCATTGTCCAGAAAAATGTCTTTGAAAAAACAGCGGAAATTACTGGCGGAGCAGCCGCCAAGGTAATAAACGTGACAGGACAAGTTGCCAGTGGTGCTAAAAATACTGCTGTAGAAGCAGGCGAAAAAGTTAAGGGCATGTTCGATAAAGTTCTTGCCCACAAGAATGAAAACGAGAAAAGAAAAGCCCTGCCAGAAAAATCAACAATATCTTGTCCAAAATGTGGGAAAGAAATATCGTTTGATTATAAATTCTGCCCAGCTTGCGGCCAATCGATCGCGACTGAAAAAAGTTGTGTTTCTTGTAACAAGCTAATTCCGATCGATTTTGCTTATTGTCCGCACTGTGGTGCAACACAGACTTAAGCAGATCAATTGCTCCAATTCAGGGATTTACTCAGCCAAAATACGCTCTTTAAGGCATACTTCCGACTGCCTGTTCCTTTTTATGTGTCCAACAACCCCAAAGTAGATTCAGGTGGGTCTTCCTAGCACAGCAGCTGGTTGCGTTAACTGGCAGAGGTACACCCTCACACGCAAACTTCAGGCCGAGTCGGATATAGAGGTATTAATGCTATTCAGACCGAAGATGCAGACTTAGCCGCTGAATAAAATCAAAATGCACATCACCTCACAATGATGGGGGGCAGTTTTGTTGTAATAAGTCGTATAATTATTTATCTCTCTTGTTCTGATCTATATAGTGGGTTCAGTTTGAGCCCAATCCAACTTCTGATGGAAGGCCTGCCCTCGGGGCATAGTCTGCGTTTACTCGTCTGAGGAGCATCGTATCGAAAGTATCCTGCTCCAAAGTAGAGATCAGATTAACGCCCACCATCAGTTAACCTTAACCCGGTTCAGCAGTTCGATCGTCAAGAAAGGATCGCCGCCATGAACGCCCAAATCGCAGAAAAAGTACATTCTTACTCGACAAAATTCCCCGAAACCGGGTTTCTCACCGCCCCTGGCATCCCACAGAAAAAGACCAGGAACGCGATCAAATCTTACGCGCCTGATGCCAGCGAGAGCGAAGTGTTGTTATTGCTCGATACCACCGTCTTCGGCAGCGCAAAGGATGGGTTATTCCTTACCAGTGACGCGCTTTATGCCCATCCGTTTTTAGGAAAAGCCACCAAAGTTTTTTTCAGGGATATCAGCACGATAAGCCTGGAGGAGACTGAGTTTGAATCGTGGGCAGTCCACATAAACAACCCCGAAAACCCCTCGCTAGCGGATATCAAGGGGCAAGAAGCCCAACTCTTTGCGCAAATGCTCAAGGAGTTGAAGGCCTTGCTAATGCCAGGCGGCGATGTGATCATCAGTGAGATTACACGCGCGTCGGTTGAGCTTTCACGCATTGGGCAAATCCGCCAGCCCCGTCTGGTGCTGGTTGAGGGTGGAAAACTCAGGCGATACAACTTCATCAATCTCTATCCACATGAGTCAGACTGGGGCAAGATTGTCAACGAACACTCCGAGCTGTTTTCCCCCAAGGTGGTGTTCCAGGGGGATGCTGAGAAGATCCTTGCTGTCACAAACTCAAAAAATGTAACCATCAACGGTGAGCCTTTCTCGGGCACGCGCCAACTCGTCGATGGCGATCTGATTACACTGGGTAAGCTGACCCCGATGACCTACCAGTTCCAGGCGAACGCGGTCATCCACAAACAGCTGCGGCTCGAACAAGAAGCCGCCAACGGATTCAAGCGTTATGAAGGTGCGGAGAAGCCCACCCAGGTTATACACACACGGTTCATAATTGATGCCAACGGGATCAAGTTGAGGGATGACTCGGGGGGTTCACAGCTTTACTGGGCTGATATCAGTTCAGTGATCTTCTCTGCGGATTACGATTTCGTCTACAAAGCTACCACCAACCTGGGGAACGCTGCCGGACAAGGCATGGCTATCGGTTCGGCAACCGTCGAAGCCATGTTCAAAAGCCAGAAACTGTCGGACGTCTGGGCGGTCTTCCCCGCGCCAAATTACAAAGTCCAGATTGGTGGAGTAACGTTGGAGGGGGTGGACCCGTACGCCTGCGCCATGCTTGATAAAGGCATCGAATTTTTTGCTCCCATGGACCTGGCGATATTTAAATGACCCGAGTCAGATTTGGCAACCCAGCCCTATAATCATGCGGTTGATTGAAGAGAATTAGGTCAATCGTCAGAGCCGCAACGACGGTATTGAATATGGCACGATCGTTTATGGTTAACAATTCCACCCGGCTACCCTGTTGCATTAAAAGGAGTGAACCGTTAAGATGAAAGGGGTTATCAATCCATCCTCTATGTAGACATTACAGGAAAATATGAACGCGGTAGATCAACGAAATGTGCTGGACAATGAAGTGTTTACTTATCAAATCAGCAAGGAAAAGAAAGTATTCATTTCCTGGAACGGAAAACAAGTTAGGATTTTAAAAGGGAAAGAAGCCCAGAAATTCATCAGCACAATCATGGGGCTTGATGAAAAAGGAGTCCAACTGGTGTTGGCTAAGGTTACTGGCAACTTCAAGCGTGGGAATGAACGGTAATTAGCACCTGCTTTCTGAAATCCTAAATGCTTTTTTTTATTAAACAACCAAACATTGGTACAGAAGATGGCATGTCCATTTAAAACTGCATTTTTCGTATGCTATAATTTTTTTCATTGGACAATCAATCAATTTCTGCTCTCATTGAAACCAGTCTGGCCTTGGAACGTGCTGGCAATATCGGCGAGGCTTTTAGGGTCGCAGAACAAGCGCTGGAGAACGCCCGCTCTTCCAAAATAAACGCTCCCATCGTTGAGGCACAGGTTCGGGTTGCTTTCCTCCACTTTCGGTTGGGTCATTATGACCGCGCCCGAAAAATGGCGGAGGGAGCGCTGGCGCTAGACACGCCTGACTCCAAAAGCCATGTGGATGCATGGCTGGTGTTAGGTAACTGCGCTGCTGAAACCAATGACCTGTCAGCTGCTGAGGACAGTTATCTCCACGCGATTGACCTGAGTCGCCAGATGAGTTATTCCCGCGCCTTCAAGAGCGGTTTGCACAACCTGGCTACTGGCATATATTTACCCCAGGGAAAATTTAAGCTTGCCCTGGCAGCTGATCAGGAAGTGGCGCGCTTGGCGAAAGAACAAAATGTTCCCAAATTGTATTGGGGAGCACTTGTCACCATCGCCTGGATCTACTGGCTTAGCGGTAAATACGCCCAAGCAGCCGTTACGTTGGATGAACTTTTCGGTCAGGCAGCTCCCGGGTCACTTGAGGAGGGTTATGGTCACTGGCTCTCAGGTAACCTGGCTCAGGAACGCGGCGATCTCGAACAGGTGCTGCCCTGTTTTACCCGGGGACGATCGATTGCTGAGGCGATCGGTGAACCCGGACTGGGCATTCTGGTTCGCCTAGGGCCAAGTCGATACCATCGTGAAATGGGTGACGCGGCTGCAGCCTGGGAATGGGCTGAAGACGCATTGACGTTGGCAGTACGCGCTGGTTATCATCATCTTCAAGGACTGGCACTGATCGAACGCGGGCTCGCAGCCTGGGCATTAAATAACACAACAGCCGCGGAAGATGACCTGCTCGCGGCAATAAAAACCTTACAACCATTGAACATCCATTTCGATTTAGCTCGCGCCTACCTGTACCTTGCAGCACTGATTTTTTCTCAGAAACACACGGATGTTAACCTTTACTGGCGGCAAGCATCCGGACTTATTCAGACCCATGGATTCCCGTTTCTAGTAGAAAAGGAGCGCGCGCTGGTTTTGCCTTGGGTGGCCGCCGGTCTGGATTCTCCCGACCCCGAGTATAAGAAAACTAGCCGCAGGCTTTTCACCCAATTGCAGAACGCAACGCCAGCGCCACTTCAGGTTAAAACCCTGGGAGATTATTCCGTCCGGGTCGGGAGCCGCACCATCTCGAAAGAAATGCTACGCCAAAGGCGGGCTGGGGAGATGCTGGCATTCCTATTAGTCAGTCCAGGGCAGACACTGACCTCGCAACAGATCGCCGATGCCCTCTGCCCGGAAAAGGACTCCAACGCAGCAACCGATTTCTATCATCATGCCGTATCCGCTTTGCGCCGACTGCTTGAACCGGACTTACCCGACCGTCGTTTCTTATGCAGGTACCTGGATGTGAGTGAAGAGCGGGTAACACTTGTCCTCCCGCCTGATTCTACTGTCGACTTTTTGGAATTTGATCAGTCTATCCGTCAAAAAGATTGGGAAAAAGCCATCGCGCTCTATCAAGGCGAGTACCTGCCTACCTATCGATATGCGGATTGGGCCATTGAGCTGCGTCAGAATTTTGCGGATCGTTTTGAACTGGCTTTGCTCTCCCTCGCGGAAGAAAAATTGAACAGCGGCTCACCAGCCGTTTGCCTGGAGCTGGCACAAAGGGCAATCCTGCAGAATGCCTGGCAGGAACACGCTGTTGCCCTTGGAATGCAGGCTGCGTTGCAGATAGATGATCGCGTTACGGCAGTAAAGCTCTACCAGAGGCTGGAGAAAAAGTTAAGCCATGACCTTGGCGTCGCTCCACAAAGTCAGTTGCAGCTACTCTATCGCGAAGCGTTGAAACACACCAAAAAACAATAAGGGTTTACAGCATTTCCCTTATAAAAGGATGGGGGGAGGAAAATTCTTCCTTACCATCTCTTTGTTTTCATCCCGTTTATCCCCTCTTTTGGCAATCCATTGGCAAACCGGTTTTATAGAATATTGGTTGAAGGGTGTGCAATGCGACTCATTAAGACCTTTGTTTTGCGCTTTTATACAGACACCGATCATCGTGAGCAATTCTGCGGTGAAATCAAAGCTCTGCCAGGAAAGAAATCTTTTCCTTTTAAAAACATCACCGAATTATCAGTATTGCTCAGCAGATTGGTAAGTAAAAAGACCACCCATAATGAAGAAATCTATTTATCTCGTGATAAATAAAAAAGCTCAGTTTTTAAAAACTATCGTTTTTTGTTAAGGAGGATTCTGATGAAAAACCGTTTTTTCTCTACCCGCTCTTTGCTTAGTTTGTTAATTGTTGCTGTTTTGTTGATCGGCGGTCTCAGCCCTGTTGCGAGGGCGGCAAAAGCAGCCAGTCCGTGTTCAGAGTCTTATATTCACAGCGGCATGATCACAGCTGATGAGACCTGGTGCACTGGGGGTGATAATACCCACTATTTGGCCAATACTATCTACGTTCTAGCCGGGGTCACACTAACGATTGATCCTGGTGTGACGGTTGACTCAGTAAATGGGGCATGGTCAAATTTCCTGGTTATTAGGGGTCACCTGGACATTAACGGAACTGCTGCAAATCCAGTTTTGTTGACCCACACCCCCAACTATCCCAACCAAAACTGGAGCGGCATCTTTTTTGATGGTTCCCAAGGTGATGGAAGTGCGGAGATCCATTACGCCACAATCACACATGCCGGGTCAAACTTTGATCCACCTGATTGCCCGGGCTGTGGTGGTCAGATTGCTTTGTTTGTAAAAGACCTGGCATCCGGCAAACAGGTTATCATCGATCATTCCAACATCACAGCCAACACCTCAACAGGGCTGCATGTGGTCAACAGCAAAGTCATCGTAAGTGACACGAACTTCAGCCTGAACAAGTATCCCATCTGGATTAAAGGTCCGCTTTCTGACGTGGAGTATTCAGGCAATTCTTTTAATGACAATGCCTATCCATACTATGACAACGTGAGTTACACAGTCCAGGAAGACTCAATTTTTCTCAACCCTGATGCTCTCAATGGTCAGGATTTTACCTTGTCACCCCAAACCGGATTGGACGCCTATGTCTTTTTGGGTGACTATACAGTTCCAGCCGGCGTGACGATGACGGTTGACCCCGGGATCACAGTGCGCATGGAACCCGAAAAATACCTCACCGTTCTGGGATCTCTGAATGCGGTCGGCACTGCAGCGCTTCCCATTCGCTTTAGCAGTATTCCCAGTTCAGATCCAAATGTTAAGTTGCATTGGGGCGGCTTGTACTTTGACGGTAACTCGGGTGATGGTGGCGGTCTGATCAGCCATGCGATTGTTGAGCAGGGCGGATCGAACTTTTTACCACCAGCTTGCAGCGGAACATGCGGATATGCTCAAACCGCTGTGTTTATTAAGGATCTACCAGTGAACAAATCCCTCAAGTTCGACCATTCGGTCATCCAGAACAGTCTGGTGAGGGGACTGTTTGTGGTCAACAGCCAGACTGCACAGTTGGACGACAACCTGATCTATGGTGGAGTAATTGGGGCTGACTTTGTATCGAACATAACCGTCAGCAATCTGGCGCTAATTGATCAGTCAAATGATGGCGTTATTGTCGAAGGCGGTTTTTCCTTTGATGGGCGTCATCTGACGATCGCCGATGCTGGCCAAAGCGGTTTACATGTTTTGTCAGGGGGAACTGGACTACTCAGGAATTCCATCTTGAGTCATAATGCGCTGGCGGTTTGGGCTGCGGACGGTGGCAGCATAACCCTGGACACCAATCTATCGGATGCCAACACTGCCTTCCAGGTTGGCGCCGTGACAGCAACAAACACCATTGAAGGGCTGGCATTATTTGTGCCTGATGGGTATCACATTCAAAACAAATCTGCTGCGGTTTCAATGGGTCTGAAAGGACTTGCAAGCAAAGATATCGATGGCGATGCAAGAGCCTGGCCGGCCGGCACCCAACCCGATCTGGGCGCGGATGAAATTTCGGTAGGATTCTTTAGGGGCTACATGCCTTTCCTGGTACGCTGATGCCTTGAAGGGCAGGATTTCGCAGCAATTGTAAAGCCGCATCCACGCCTGGCGATGCGGGGATAGCCATTCAAAAGATGTGAGTAAAACCGCCTTCCAGAGATGGAGGGCGGTTTGTTGTTACCCTGGATTGAAAGGGCTCTTTCGTTATCAAGTTTTCCTAATTACTCTATAATTGTTAATATACAAGCTGTGTTCAACCAAAAGGTTGTTGATGATAACCAATCAGGGTTGTTTACAGATGGTTGGATAAGACATAATGTTACCGAGGTTCAATTAAAGGAGGAATAGTGAGTACTGAAGAAATCAATCAAGCATACCCGCGTATGGAAACAAAGCGATTGGTCCTCCGAGCTTTGACTATGGATGATGCAGAATTCGTCTTCAAAGAATATTGTGACCCGCAAGTTTCCTTTTACATGCGTGACGAAGAACCTCTCGAGAGCCTGGAACAGGCTAAAGAAATGTTGGGCGCTCTGCAGACCCCGGAAATGATGCCCGACTTCAAATGGTGGGGGATTGAGCACAAAACAAAGGGTGAATTGATTGGCTCATGCGGTTACCGTCGATGGGATGTGCAACACCATCGTGCGGAAATAGGGTATGACTTATGGCCCGCTTATTGGGGGCAAGGGATAATGCCTGAAGCGTTGGAGGCATTGCTTCGGTTTGGCTATTTAGAAATGGGTTTGAATCGTATTGAAGCGACCACACACATCAAAAATGATCGCTCGCAGCGGGTTCTGATAAAACACGGGTTTCAAAGAGAAGGTGTTTTACGCGATTATTACTGTCGGGATGGGCAATACAATGATCAAATTCAGTTTTCGTTGCTAAGGAAAGAATGGCTGCAAATGCATTCGCTAGAATGACACTCCCATGTTTCGGTTGACTGCCACCAAAACCGGAAATGATGATTTCTTTACGGGCAATTTTTTTTAATTTACGATATTTGTTACGTGCCTGTGCATAGCATGGGTTCGATTTTTTTAGCCTGACATACACTCTGGGATGAGGATTATGAAACACGACCATATGGAAAACACTATTGATTTGTCAGTACCTCGTTGTGAATGGAACCTTAACGATGTCCTCCTAACTCGTTATCATGACGAAGAATGGGGAGAACCGCTGCATGATGACCAGTTGCTGTTTGAATTCCTGTCGCTGGACGCGATGCAAGCGGGACTGAGCTGGAATACGATCTTGCGTAAGCGAGAAAATTTTCGGCAGGCATTTGATCAATTTGAGATTGACATTGTCGCTGCATATAACGAAACGAAGGTTCTGGAGTTGCTCGCAAACCCGGGAATCGTCCGCAATAAAGCCAAAATCAATGCGATCATCCGGAACGCCAATCGCGTGATAGCAATCCGCGAAGAGTTCGGCTCACTTGATAAGTATTTATGGGGATTCACCGGAGGGAAAGTTGTTCAAAACAGCTGGCAAACCCTATCGGAAATTCCGGCTACCAGCCCAATTTCCGATGCGATGAGCAAAGACATGATCGCCCACGGATTCAAGTTCTGCGGCAGCACGATATTGTATGCCTTCATGCAAGCTGCCGGGATGGTGAACGACCACATTGTTTCTTGTTATCGTTATCAAGAACTGCGCAAGGTATAGATGCTATTGTTCCCCTTCATCCATATGCAGGTATGGTGATCCGTAATGGGTAAATAGCAGTATGTAGAGAGATATGGGTTTGTTTATTAAAATGAGAATTGATATCGATTTTAACTTTTACTCCGATTCAAATGGCCGCGACCCTGACAGCGCCAGCCCAACACTTCGAAGTTATCACAAAATGCTATGGAGTAAGCCATTACCGAATGGCAATATCTTTGAATTGCGCGACGACAAAAAGGGCGCTTATCTATATCACGGGTCAGAACTTGGAGAGTTTTTCCTGAGCAGTGACGCGATCACACACTCGTATAGAGATCAAGTGCGAAAGAAGTGGCTCACAGAACAAATTCCATATGATGTTAATGAGCTTTTTGATACAGGTTCTACTATTGGCGCATATATTATCTTTCCAAAAAATAGAATCGACCGAAAACAAACCATCAACCAAGCTCGAGGAGTAAATGGACTTATTGATGACCGGTTTGATTTAACTTTGGAGTGTATCCGCCGCCTTTATACCGGAAAGTCAAGCCCACTCTATGACAATCTCTCGAGATATTCGGCTTTTTTCGGATTGTTCGCTGATTTTTCAGGATACGCCCATTTCTTCCTGCTGGACGATTTGATAAATATGGACGGAACGATCAAGTTCTATTTGCCTTTCGACGGCTTTAAGACTCGTCCGTCATTTTCTGATGTGAAGCAATATCTTGCATACAAAGAAAGGGTAACTGTCTTCATTCAGGCGAGAAACAAACGAATAGAAAACTTTGAAAGTAATCTGGAGGAGGAATAGTGGATGTGGGTAAAGGTTTCGCGCGGTGCTGCAGGGATAGTTGCTGCAAAGATCTACATCACCTTCCAGTGACGGAGGGCGGTTTGCATTTATTATCCCTCAATTGATTTAATGTATGGCATAATAATCCTCTCAGGAAAGTACTATGATCTAAGTAGGTTGATTGTTATCAAATCACAAAGGGAGACTAGCAGATGAAAAGGCAAACTGAAATCGAAGTACCAGGCAATTGGTTTCAAGTAGATTTTCATGTTCATTCTCCAGCCTCACTCGATTTTCAAGGTAAGGGAAAGGATGATTCGGGATATTTATGGTTACTCGAAGAAACTAAGCTGTCAGAAATTGATATCGTAGTAATAACGGATCACAATGATATCGCTGGATATTTTAAGCTTATCGATCTTGAAAGCGACTTGCGGAGAACAATAAAAACACTTGAACGAACCGGTGTGCCAGTCCCAGCAGGAATATTAAATCAGACCTCTTTATTTGATGAGGTTGTAGTATTGCCTGGAGTTGAGCTTGATGTATATCCTAACATTCACCTATTAATCTTATTTGATCCAGATAAAGACAAGGAAATATCTTCTTTCCTTGATAGAGCCGGGTACACAAAAGAGGTGCGGGGAGAAGAAACATCATCAAAAAACTGCAAATGGAATATTGCCCAAGCTTTACAAGAATCAGAAAATATAGGCGCAATTGTTATTGCAGCTCATGTTGACAGTGATAAGGGTTTGTATGAGGCTTCAAAAAAATGGGGACAGAGTCGAATTGAGGCGTTTTGCGATGAGAGATTATCTGGTATGGAGTTCATTAACCCTGTTTCTCGTGACCAGATCGAGAATATTATGCAATCCCCGGACTACGCACGAAATAGCAGATTGGCTTTTGTGCAGTCGTCCGATTTCCACGGAAAACCCGGCCAAAAAGTAGGTGTTCGCCGTACTTTCATAAGAATGGATAATCTGGACAAAAAAGATAAAAGTGGAATTTTTCAAGAGTTAAAAAAGGCTTTAAGGAACCCCGATGAGTTAGTCAGTGCGCTGGGCCGTCCAGAATTACAGGCAATATTAAAGAAACTTGAAGATAAACCTTCAGTTGAAAGTTTACGAAATGATATTGATTATTCCCTCCTTGCCCAATTTATCTGTGCTTATGCAAATACTGAAGACGGCACCATTGTTATCGGAAGAAATAATAAGGGTAACTGGGTCGGACAAACTGAAAATTGTGAGATTGATTTTGAAGAAAAGATATTGACCTCGGTAAGTCATGCCATAACCCCACAACCTCATGTCGATTTGCAAGTTTATTCATATTATGGGAGTAATTACATAGCTTCTGTACGAGTCAAAAAACACTCTCAGATTTGCGTTTTTAACAGCAATGACAAGGTATATTTACTAAAAAATGGTAAACCAGAACATGCCTCAAGCAAAGAAATAATCGATATGGCAGAAAAACAAATACTCGAAAGATATTCCCATCTTTCAATATCAAACAAACTGTCAGAGATGTCACAAAAATTAATGGGGGCAGAAGATAGTATCGACGTAATACCAATTGTAAGAAAAATTGACAACGATTCTGTGATAATGAGATTGATGTTTGAGTCTCCGGAGTTTGGTGAAGTACTCAATGATGAAAAATTGGATTGTGTTCAACTTCCCGGAAATGGATTTGTTAATGGAAATACAATCTTATTGACACCTTCTAAGCCGCGATTTACAGAGCATTATCTTCGAATTACAGCACCTATAGGTTTTTGTCACAATAGCGAGGAACTTTTTAATGAAACTTCCAGGTTTAGCGGAGAAAAAATAATAATTACCGCGGGCGGCGGTGTATATTATGACACTCATGAGAACATAAATGTTGCCTGTGCGGCAATCCCTCCTCTCATTTTTTCTAAAATTCGTCAAGAATTCAATTATCTGGACATTAAATTCATTGCCGCTTACTTAAAATCCTCAATAGCCATTTGGTATGCAGAAAGATGCCTTGGTTCTTCAGATATCAGAAGAAAAGACATCATTTACAAGATTCCGATTCCCAAAAATGTTGACCCCGTAAACAAGGAAAAAGCAGAACAATTACTGGATCAGATTACTAATCATGAATATGAATTCTTAAGAATTGAGAAGGAGTTGTTAGAGAAGATTAATGCCTGTGAAGATGATAGTTACAGGCAAGAATTGGAAGAAGTTTTAGACCAGGAAACAAGTAAACACAACTCGGCAGCAAACTTACTTGTTACCAATATTGACAAACTCTTCTACCAATGGTTCAATCTTTCTGAAAAGGAAATTGGTGTTGTTGAGCAAGTCCTTCGGGCGTGTGGTTTGGCAACGTTTCCTGACACATCTACACCGGAATGAATCACATCTTTCTGAGCATCCTTGTCCATATATTTAATTACGGTTTGTTTTTTGATCTTCATTGCCTTTTTATGACTCGAATACTCAGCTAGCCAGATTTAAGCGATAACCTAGTAAGACCTGATAGTGCATGCAGGTGACCATCTCCATCGGTATGCCGGTCGAGATGGTCACCCACAAAATCCGTAACTACAGCTCCGAATGTGGAATGACTGTTTATGGCGACAAACTCCGTCCGGTGATGCGGAAATGGTCGTTGGTAATATGTAAATCCAATTCGCCTTCCACTTTTGGAGGCAGTTGCTGTTTGTTAGGGCTAATTCACAAGTCCCTCTTTTTCTCGTTTTTGCTGTAGGGTTGGAGGTGTGTGAATTTATCAGCCAATTTCGTGGATATCTGGTAAAGTACACGCATCACTGTCGAATTAATCGGCGGATGACAGCCCAAAGGTGTAGTGCGCATTTCTAATTATTCGACAGATAAATTGAACCATTTTTCAAAGGAAACCAACCATGAACTACCGTCAGATTCCCCGTTGTGATTTTAAAGTCAGTGAGATCGGCCTGGGCTGTGAGCATTTGGAAAAACAGGAAAAGAGCCTGGTCGACGAAGTAATTGGGGCTGCGCTGGAGGGTGGGATCAATATCATGGACGTGTTTATGCCCCAGCCGGAAGTGCGCAGCCACATTGGCAACGCGATCCGGCATACTCGGCAAACTGTCCACCTTCAAGGGCACATCGGCGCGACGCTGGAAGATGGCCAATACAAGCGTTCCCGTGATGTGTCCGTCTGTGATGCATTCGTCCGCGATTTTATGTCCCGTTTCCACACCGACTACATCGACATTGGCATGATCCATTTTGTGGACGATCTGGATGACTGGCACGCCATCGAAACCCAGGGGATTCTTGAATACGCACTCCAACTCAAGCAAAAAGGCATCATTCGGGCGATTGGCCTCAGCTCCCATGCGCCCCACACAGCCCTGAAAGCGGTGCAAAGTGGGCATATCGATGTGTTGATGTTCTCTCTCAACCCAATGTTCGACTTGGTTCCCGAACAAACCCCAATTAATGACCTTTTCGAGCAGAAAACTTACGAACAGGGTGCGTCAGACGGAATCAATCCAAGCCGCCAGCTGCTCTATGAAACCTGCGCGCGGCTTGGCGTGGGCATCACGGTGATGAAAACTTTGGCTGCCGGGCTGCTGCTCAACGCTGAGACCTCCCCGTTTGGTCAGCCACTGACCGTGGCACAATGCGAACATTACGCGCTCACGCGCCCCGGGGTTGCCAGCGTTCTGATTGGCTGCGCCAGCAGCGAGCAGGTGAACCAGGCACTGCAATATGAGGCTCTTTCCGCGCAAGAGAAGGATTACACCGCCGTGCTAAACACCTCCCAGCGCTACTCAGCCAATGGCGCGTGCATGTATTGCAACCACTGCTTGCCCTGCCCGCAGGAAATTGACATTGCAGCGGTGCACCAGTATTTCGATCTCGCCAGAAACTTGAGCGAAGTGCCGGCGACCATCCGCGAGCATTACCTCGCGCTCCACGCACACGCGTCCGATTGCATCGCCTGCGGCGCCTGCGAAGAACGCTGCCCATTTGGGGTGGAAGTGATCCAGAACATGGAAAAGGCTGCGGTCCTCTTTGGAATTTGATATGAAAAATACAAGTTTTCGTTCCACCTTATCACCCTTATTAATCATTACATTCGGCGGAATGCTGGCACTTGGAGTATGTTATTTACTCTTTATGCTGATCAATAGGCTTGGACAATCGTTACTTTTTTCCAACACCTCAACTGCGATGCCTGTCTTCATTATCCGCAGAGTTATTGCTTTGGTACTCCTTGCTCTTTTATTGGTGTTATTTCGCACCAAGCTCCCAGACATTGCCAAAGCCACCATCCTTGTTGGTCCGTTAGGTTTTCTGATGACGACCGCGATCCTCACATTCTATCAACAGCCGGTATGGGCGATTGTGGTGACAGCGGTTATCACAGCAATCAGCGCCGTCCTTATTTACAAAAGCAAGAAACCCTGGTTTTATTATTACACTCTCGCGATTACCGTTCTGGTTTCCATTGCCTTAGCCTGGCCCCGAGCCTGAATTTGCACCATCAATCAGCAATCCGAAATAGAAAATGTGACTCCCGTTCGAAAGAACAAATTTGTTACTATAATATTTGTGTGAGTGTTTTGACTACAGAATAGTGAGGTAAATATGACCACAAAACCGGTCCACCAAAATAGCGTAAGCGCATTATTAGTCATCGACGTTCAAAACGAACAGTTTGAAGCGTCAACACCGGTTTATAAAGCAGATCAACTGCTTCAGAACATCACATTCCTGATCTCAAAAGCTCGTCTGGAGGGTGTGCCGGTCTTTTTCATTCAGCATGCCGCTGATAGCTACCTCATTTTCGGCTCGGATGGTTGGCAGCTGCACTCGCAGATGCAGCCGATTGCGGGAGAACCAATCATCCACAAACGCCACGGCAACTCCTTTGAAGATACCGAGCTCCAGGCGGAGCTAAGTAAAAGGGGGGTGAGCCGAGTGGTTGTGACTGGCTTGGTGACCCATGGCTGCGTGAAAGCAACCTGTTTGGGGGCTCTGAAAGAAGAATACAAGGTGGTTTTGGTCAGTGATGCGCACAGCAACTTCAGTAAGGATGCTCTCGGAATGATCGAGAAATGGAACCGGGAGCTCAGTAGTAAAGGTGTAGATTTGGTTGAAACCAAATCTGTGACGTTCTCATAAGCTTGATTAATCAAGGGATTTCATATTCCGTGGTTGCGTGTACAGAGGAGCCAATATGACATCAAAAAGAAAGACCTGGCAAGAAAAGCTCGCTGACAAAGAGGGATTGCCCAAAGTGTTGAAACTGGAGAGCCAATACCCCTGCTACAACGCCCTGCACAAGATGGGTGTTGAAGCTGGCGAGGACGTCGTGCTTGTCAATCCCAGCGAGATTGTCGCGTGCATGAAAAAAGTACCGTATGGCAAAGTGGTCACGATCGTCGAGATCTGCAAGCACATCGCGAAACAACATCATGTCCAGGGATGTTGTTCGCTTACGACCGGCATTTTTATCATGACGGCTGCTAATGCGGCTGCGGAAGCTAAGAATGATGGCACTGATATGGGCATTCCCTACTGGCGAACATTGAAGTCAGACGGCTACCTGAATGAAAAGTTTCCAGGTGGAGACGAGGCGCACAAATCCTTGTTAGAACAAGAAGGGTTAAAAGTGGTCGCAGTCGGGCAGCGATGGCGGGTCGAGAATTACCAGGCATACCTGGTTGACAAACTATAAACCCACCTTTCGGTTAATTGAATCTCCTGCCTTTTGGCTCCATGGATTCCGCTACTTCCACAGCCACATTTCCCCAAGTTCTTCTCCTGCGCGAAGTTTAGTATAATTTTCGGGAACTCCAAACCTTTTTCAGCACATCGACCGATTCCAAATGCGGTTGGCGTGTACTTTTTTATCTTTGCCTGTTAGTTCAATCTACGCAGAGTTGGCAGTAATTTTCTTTTGTGAGGGTGTGTTGGAAAAATACTTCAAACAATATAAATGGTCAAACATCGCCGCGATGCTGCGCAATCAAAAGCTGGGTCCGGAAATCTGCACGGAAGATTTTACTGACCGTCTGGTGGTGATCACCGGCGCGACATCCGGTATTGGCTTCGCCACCGCGCAAAAATATGCTTCAAACGGCGCTGAGCTGCTCTGCGTCAACCGGAATGAACAAAAATCCAAAGAACTCTGTGAGGCTATAACCAGCCAATATGGCACCAAATGCTCCTATTGGATTGCGGATCTCTCACGGCTGTCCGAAGTCCACGCCATCGCGGAGCGATTAGCCGCTCTGGATAGAAACATCGACGTGCTGATCCACAACGCCGGTGTGTACATGACCCAGAAAACCCTCACAGCGGATAACCTCGAGGCAACGTTCCAAACGAACTACCTGAGCACTTTCATCCTGAACTATTACCTCAAGGATAAGTTCATCAGGCAAAACAGCGGGCGGATTCTCTTTGTCAATTCAGAAGCCCACCGGTTCGCTATGTGGGGTTTGCACTTGGACGATCTCACCTGGGAAAAACACGCGTATTCCGGCTTAAAAAGCTACGGAGCTGCCAAGATGGCGCAGTTGCTATCCATGATCAAGCTCAGTGAGATTTTTGCCGGAACCAGGGTCACGGTGAACGCGATGCACCCGGGTAACGTCAAGACGAATAGCGGGCAAAATAACGGTCCCCTCTATAAGTTTTTCAAGAAGATCTTCATTGATCGGTCAGCGAAGTCGGTGGACATTGCTGCGGATGCTCTGTATTATTTGGGCGTTTCAAGAGCCTTGGCTGACCAGTCCGGAAAATTTTTCAATCTCACAACCGAAGAAGAACCTGCCCCTCCGGCATTGGATAAGGATGCGGCAGAAAGATTGTGGACGTTAAGTTGTGAGTTGGGTGGAGTGAAATGACACCAGAAAAACCAAAAGTTGTAATCGTTGGTGCAGGGATGGCTGGGCTGACTGCCGCCGCGTATTTGCTCAGGGAAAACTATAACGTCCTGCTCCTGGATAAAAATGACCGCTGCGGTGGCTTGTTGCAGACATTCCAGTCCGGTGACTTTTTCTTTGATTCAGGGCCAAGGGCTTTCGTCAATTCCGGAATCATGAAACCAATCCTGAAAAACCTGGAAATCGACTGGGAGTTCCTGGAAAACAAAATTTCTATCGGCGTTGAAAACCAGATCGTCCGGTTCAATTCCATCGATTCTCTGCAGGAATATCAGAAGATGTTGGTCAGCCTCTACCCCGAGAACGTTGAAGACATCGAAAAAATCATCCCGATCATCTATAAACTTTCGGAATACACCAAGGTCCTGTACGAATTTGATAATCCCAACTTAACCACAGACCTGATGGCAGATAAAAATTTTGTCATCAAAAAATTGCTCCCATGGACTTTCAAGTTTCTTAACGCGCTCAGGCAGTTTAACAAGTTCAAAATGCCCATGGAAGTTTACATGAATGGGTTGACCAAGAATCAATCCTTGATTGACATCATCCTTCAGCATTTCTTCCGGAAAACGCCAACCTATTTCGCCTTGGGGTATTTCCACGTTTACCTCGATTATTTTTATCTCAAGAGTGGCACAGCTGCGGTGGTTGACCTGCTGAAGAACAGGGTGCTGGAAAAAGGCGGGGAAATCAGGCTGAACAAACAGATCGTGGCAGTCAATCCATCAACCAAGACGGTCACCGACTCAGCCGGCGAAAGCTATGCTTACGATCAGCTGATCTGGGCGGCTGACTTAAAATCTCTCTATCGTTATCTCAATCCTGCCGGATTGGACCCCAAATTGACCGCCGAAGTAAAATCGGAAACGGACCGTATGCTGGCAGCCAAAGGCGCTGAATCAGTCTCGATTCTCTTTCTGGGAGTGGATCGCCCCACCTCTTATTTTCAATCAAGAGGCGGCGAGCACATGTTCTACACACCCTCAAGAAAAGGGTTGGGTCAGACAACCCGCTTGGAAAGAGAAACTCTGGTTAAGGATTTTGATAAGAAAACTAAAGCCGAAGTGTTTGATTGGGTGGACCAATACTGCGAATTGAACACTTTTGAGGTCTCCATCCCAGCCCTGCGTGACGCTTCCATGGCACCCGAAGGGAAAACCGGCGTGATGATCAGCTGCCTGCTGGATTTCGACGTGGTTGAGAAGATCGAAAAGGCTGGTTGGTATGCCGAATTCAAGGAGAGGCTTGAAAACAACATCATCCGAATCTTTTCCGAGAGTGTTTATCCGGGCATCGCTGATGATCTGCTTTTCAAGTTCTCATCCACGCCTTTGACCATCAAACAGGTGTCCGGCAGCTCTGAAGGAGCGATCACTGGCTGGTCATTTGAATCGGACGTTCCGGTCGTGAATAAACTGGCCGATCTTCCCAAGAGTGTCCTGACCCCCATCCCCGGCATCTTCCAGGCAGGGCAATGGGCTTATTCCCCCGCGGGTGTTCCGATTGCAATGATGACCGGCTGGTATGCGTCACAGAAAATCATCAAGGACGCAAAGCGCTCCTGGGGCAAGTAGCTTAGCGGCTCAATAAGGAACCGGAAATGACTGTGAACGCGATAACGATCGTCACAATTGGGTTTTTGATCATGGAAGTCACGAACATGGTCATGCTCTATTTCTTTCCAGACTCAAAGTTTGCGAATGGTGTTGGCGTGTTCAAAGCCTGGGAGAAAACCAAACAAGACCCTGATGTGCACGCTTTCGTGAAGTACCTGGTCAATTGGGTCGCGGGCACCAAATTGATCGTCATCCTGCTTTTAATCGTGATCCTTCTGACCACACGCGGACAGACTTTGATCTTCACTGGTGTCGTGATGGTCGTCTCGATCGCGTCGTTCTTTTGGAGGCTCTTCCCTCTGATTCGGAAGATGGACCAAAATAACCAGGTGGAACCCAAAAATTACTCTGCCACTTTAGGCTGGATGATACTGGTGTTTATCGCCTCATTTATGGCTGCAACTGTCATTACATTCCTCTCCGCTCGATAACAGGGGATGCATCCAGGGGGAAACAAACCTCAGATATTCAATTGTCGACGGGTATATAATCCGGATATAGTTTTATGTTCCTGCAAATTCTAATGAAACATCGTTCAACCAACTCTATCTGAGGTGAATATGGAATCCAAGAACAAAAAATCAACCGTTCGCGTCTACATCATGCTCTTGTTGGTATTGGTCTTTATTCCCTTGCTTCCGATGATCATAACGGGACGGTGGAATTGGTGGGAGGCCTGGGTGATGGCCGCAGTGTACGTGCTATCATTCGTCATTGGCCGGGGAATTGCCGCCAGCAAGACCCCTGATATTCTGATGGAGCGGGCAAACTACCTGGGTCACGATAACACGCAGCCTTGGGATAAGTGGCTCTCACCGGTGGTGGCATTTGGCAGCGTCTTCATCCTGCTGGTGGCTGGAGTGGATAACTTGTTTCACTGGTCTGCCGGTTTCCCTCTACTGTTGGAATTTATCGGCCTTGCACTCATTATATTTGGGTACGTTCTGGGCTCTTATGCCCTGATTGAAAACGCCTTTTTTTCTGGAACGGTGCGCCTGCAGCCAGAACGCGGTCAGACCGTCATTAGCAGTGGGCCTTACGCTAGGGTGAGACACCCCGGTTATTTGGGCAGCTTGATTGCCAGTCTCGGAATACCCTTGTTGCTTGACTCAGCCTGGGCTTTCATTCCGGTGATCATTATCGGCTTTTTCTTTGTCCTGCGCACCCATCTTGAAGATCGCTTCCTGCAGGAGAACCTGCCAGGCTACAGCGAATATGCCAAGAAGGTTCGCTATCGCCTGTTTCCCAGGATCTGGTGATATCCTCCTTTCTTGCTGATGGCGCCGAGGTCTTTGCTTACTGACTTTTAGTGCTCCAATGTCAATGCCCAGTACGATATAATCCTCCGTCATAGAGAAGGAAATTCCATGCCGCGTGTATCGCTAAACCAACCCGCACCCAATTTCACCCTCCCGGACTTCTCGGGCAGGGATTTCACCCTGGCCGAACTGAAAGGGCAGAAGAACGTACTGTTGGTGTTCAACCGCACCTTTGCCTGACCATTCTGCCAACGGCATATGGCGCAGTTGCGTCAAGACCACACAGAATTTGTTACCCGTAATGTC
>CAYPBU010000029.1:0-23355 GCA_964409045.1 uncultured Anaerolineaceae bacterium
ACGGAATTCTCGGGCACGATGCTGTCATCTTCAAAAGCGTCCATCTCCTGGAATAGCGCGTTCACCCTGTCTGCCCGTTCCCAGGCATCCCGACGCAGAGGATCATTCATAAATTCTTCCGCCCAACGGGCAAAAGACGCGCCAAGTTTTGCCTTGTAAAGCGGGAGTTCGTAGGGCATGGCGCTGTTCACGATGGTATCGGTGGTGTTGATGTAAGGGATGATGTGGCGCAGTTCGCTGGAGCGCACATAGTGCCAGTGCAGCAGCGTCTGGGTGGGGTCGTAAGCCCGGTGGGAGGCGTCGCGCAACATACGGCGCATCAGCCGCACATCCGTCCAGCGGGCGTAATGCCCCTGGCTGTCCTTTAGCTGCAGCAGTGGCTCGATGTAAAGTTTGAACTTCCACTCATTGGGTACGTCTTCTGTCATCTCGGGATAGAGCCCATGGAGGCTGTCGACCAGGATGATTTCCTTGTCGCCGAGTTTCATCGGGGTGTGATCGGGAACACTTCTGCCCGTCTTGAAATCGTAGAACGGGATGCGTATCTCACGCCCCTCGAAGAGGTCGGTCAGGTTTTGATTGATGAGCTTCATGTTGAGAGCCTGGGGGGTCTCAAAATCGTAATCGCCAAACTCATCCTTCGGATGCATATCGAGATCATAGAAATAGTGGTCAATGTTGAGGGTGATCAGCTTGAAGCCAAATTCTGCCAGGTGCTGCCCAATTTTGATGGTGGTGGTGGTTTTACCGCTCGAGGACGGACCTGCCACAAACACCATGCGGACTTCATCACGCCGGTCAAGGATCATGTTGGCGGCGTTTTCCACATCTTCATGATAAGCGGCTTCAGCAGCCGTCACAATTTCGTGCAGACGGTCATGCCGGATGGCTTCATTCAGCAGCGCGGTGGTGTGGACGTTATGAGAGCAAGCCCAATCCAGCGTTTGCCAGAGTTTCGGCCAGGGGATATTGCCTGACGGCATGCGGTCGCGATCGGTGCGCTTTTCGCGTTGGCGGGCACGTTCCTCCCGGTAGAGAATGTAAGCCTTGGCGACCTTGGCACGGCCGTTCTCAATCAGCACCTTCTCGACCATATCCTGGATCTGTTCAATGTTTGGCACTTGCCCTTCTGGGGTGGTCTCTTCCAATTGGGCGATCACCTGGGCAGCCAGCGCTTCAGATGCAGCGCGGTCGCGCCCCCCGACGGCGACAGCAGCCCGGTAAATGGCGTTGGTAATCCGCTCCGGGGTGAAGGGCACCACAGTGCCATCTCGTTTGGTTACATGGGTGATTTTTGTCATGAGAACCTCCAAAGAGTTCCAATTAATCAGTTATGTGAATAAGTAAATTATAGCATCTCGATTCACGTTCTGCGTGGGTAGGGTTTTATGGTTTCTCTGCCAGGCTTTCCGGATCATGAAAGGATTAACAAAACGCTTATGCGCAACGAGGAAAACTGGCATCGACGGATGATATAATGCACACTTGATTACTAAATAGAAATGAGAAATTATGGCAAAAACCAGCGTTCCATGCCCCCAATGCCGTCAGCCGATCACGATCGAACTGACCCGCCTTTTCGACACCAACACCGATCCTGAAGCCAAGCAGAAGTTGCTTTCGGGTTCCGCCAATTACTTCCAGTGCCCGGTATGTGGCGCGCAGGGTGTCTATCCCACCCCGATCGTCTACCACGACCCCGAAAAAGAATTGCTCCTGACCTTCTTCCCGCCCGATCTGCGCACCCCTGTCAACGAACAGGAACGCGTTTTGGGACCGATGATCAAAAAAGCGATGGATGACCTGCCTCCAGAAAAACGCAAGTCCTATCTCTTTCGTCCGCAGACCATGCTTACCCAACAGCGCCTGTTCGAAACAATCCTCGGCGCAGACGGTATCACCCCTGAGATGATCAAAACCCAGCAGGAGAAACTCAACCTCCTGCAGCAATTGCTGGGCGCGAGCGCCGAAGGCCTGCCTGAGATGATCCGGCAGAACGATGAGAAAATTGATGAGGAAGTCTTCATGCTCCTCAGCCGCCTGGCACAAGCCTCAGCCTCAGCTGGCGACCGGCAGAGCCTGATGGCACTGGACACATTACAAAAGGCTCTGATCGAGCACTCTTCGCTTGGTAAAAACGCCGCGCTGGAAGCTGCTGAGACCCAGGAAGCTGTCAAAGACCTTCAGGAATTAAGCAAGGCCGGCATCACGCGCGAGAACCTGCTGGAACTCCTGATCAAGAGCTCCAACTCCGACATCCGTCTGACCACCATCGCTTCGATGGCACGCGGTGGGCTGGACTACACCTTCTTCCAGCTGCTTTCCGACAAAATCGATGCAAGTTCAGGCAACGAAAAAGTTGGGCTCGAATCACTGCGTGAACGCCTGCTCACCATCACCCAGGCAGTCGACGAAGCCATGAAAACTCAGCTTGAAGAAGCTCGCAAGCTTGTCAATGAGCTGATGGCAGCCGAGGACGTTGACAAAGCCACCCAGGAAGCCCTGCCGCGCTTCAACCAGGCGGTCGCGGAAGTGATCAACCAGGAAGCCCAGGCTGCCCAAGCCACAAAAGACGAAGCCAAACTGCGCAAACTAAGCCAGATTATCACCGTCATCCAGTCAGCTGATAGTTCTAATGCGTACCTGAGCTTTGTTGACGCCCTTTTGCAGGAAGAAAATCCTGAAAATCGCGCGGCAATGCTGGAGGAATCAGGTGATCTGATCAATGATGAGTTTATGCAGCTGCTGGGGGGTCTGATTGGTCAAATGGAGCAACAGGGTGATCAGCCGGAAATGCTTGAAAAGGTGAGAGACCTGAACCGTGAGATCCTGCGCTTCACGATGAAACGCAACTTGCAAAATAGTTAACTAGTTTCAGTGCGGTTCGTTTTGCAGCCGCAACCCATGACCCCGAACGGTGACAATGTAATCGTAATCGGGGTCAATTTGATTAATGCGGTCGCGCAGACGCCTGAGCAGCGCATCAAAAGCCTGTTCGGTCACCCAACGGGTATCTTCTTCCCAGACTGCTTCGATCAACGCCTCGCGGCTGACCACCTCGCCGGTGTTTTCAACCAACAACGCCAGCAGGTTGAACTGCTGCGCTGAAAGCGGTGGATCCAACTCCACGCCCCGTACCCAAACGCGTTTCGAAGACTTTTCGAGCCGAAGATTGAATACCTGGCTCAACTCCGGGGGTAAGTCGCTCAGCGGAAGGGTGGCATCGGAGCTCAGGAACAAGAAGGTTTGCGTGAGGGCAATCTGAATCTCGTCTGCTTCCACCAGTTTCGTCTCGTCGGACACTTGCTGGTTATTGACGAATGTGCCGTTCTTGCTGCCCAAGTCCTCCAGCAGAATTCCTTTTCCGGTGTTGCTGATACGGGCATGCTGCCTGGAAACCTGGCGGTCTGGAATAACGATGTCACAGCCCCCATCACGCCCAATCAGCAGTTGACCTTTTAAAATCCACTGCTGTCCATTGAGCGGACCTTCAGTTGCAATCAGGACAGGATCTTCCATTTTCCACACTAACCAATTCAGACTATAATTCATCATTATAATGCAAACAGGCTGCTCAAACCTCACGCCGTAAGAGATCGCAGCCACAGTCGGCAAGAGAGAACAAGGTCATGTCTTTTCAGACACGCATTGGCGCCGTGCTTCATGAGCGCTATGAGATTGAACGCATCATCGGTCAGGGTGGCTATGGTTTTATTTACCTTGCGCAGGATCAACGCCTTGCGGGCAGGTATTGCGCCGTAAAACAAGTGAGCTATGACCCCACTTTTCCGCCTGCCATGCTGCAGGAAGCCCGCGACCAGTTCATGCGCGAAGCGACCGTTTTGGCACGGCTGGACCACCCCAACATGCCCAAGGTTTCGGATTTCTTCTCAATAGAAGATATCGATTTCCTGGTGATGGACTACGTGCCCGGGGATGACCTGCGCGCGCTGTTGGCAAAAGCGGAAAACGACGACAAGTTCCTGCAAGAAGCAGAGGTTTTGGGTTGGGCGCTGCAAATAGGCGACGCCCTCACCTATCTCCACACCCAGGATCCTCCCATCCTCCACCGCGATATCAAACCTTCCAACATCAAGGTGACGCCAAGCGGTGTGGTGAAGCTGGTGGACTTTGGCTTGGTGAAGCTGCTCGCTCCTGGTGAAGTGACCATCACGATCATGCAGGGTCAGGGCACAGCCCTTTATACCCCACTGGAGCAATACGGCGGCGAAAGCAGCCACACGGATGCCCGGGCGGACGTCTATGCCTTCGCATGCACGCTCTACCACCTGCTCACCAACACCCCGCCTGCCAACGTGCGCGACCGCTTCCTGAACCCCGAGAGCCTGGCTGCTCCGCGTGTGCTCAACCCTGCCATCTCCCCCAAAGTGGAAGACGCGATTCTGTGGGGTATGTCGCTGCACCCCAATGATCGCCCCAAGGACGTGCGCGAATTCGTCAAAGCGCTCACCGGCGAGAGCACCAGCCGCCTGCGCCAGTTGAGCGGTCATATGGGGCGGACCAGCAATGATCAACTCGGACCAGCCGAAACCCGCCTGGCCTGGATGGCGGCAGGGCTGACCTTTTTGAGTTTACTTCTCACTATTATTCACAACCTGTAAACAGATTCTTCACACGACGGATTGGCGGGGAAAAAGCTGGGCGAAATTTCATCCGGTGATTAAGGGGTGAATTGGTGAAGCGGTCGTGACAATGATGATCGTTTTCCCGGGGGTTTTTACACTTTTTACACTATTTACACTGTTTTTTGATAGCGCCGGATGGCTGATTGAGTGTAAAAACTCTTATGTTAAGGTGCGAGGGTCTTGATTTATTCCTAATGCCAAGGCACGTTGGCTCAACTTTCACCCAACAGGTTTTCTCGATTTGCAAAATTTGCAAGATTTGCAACGTTTTTTGATGGTGCATATCGGGCGGTTTGAGTGCAAATCCAAGTTGTTTATGTGCATTTTTGCATATCGATGCAATCAGGCATATTATAGCACACTTGTTCTATTTTTGCAATTTATATTTGCTTTGCCAAGGCTGAAAAGACCCTCTTCAGTCTCCTGTCCGCTACGCGGCAGGATCCAGCTTCCCCCTGGGGGAAGCCCAATTCATAGCCCTCCCTAGAGCAAGGGTCCGCATAGCGGGGGAGATTGTTATTATTGCCAAAGTGACCCTTTTCAGTCGCCCATCCATTGCACGGCAGGATCCAGCTTCCCCCAGGGGGAAGCGAAAGTCATAGCCCTCCCTAGAGGGAGGGTCCGTCGAAGATCCCAGCCTCGAAGAGGCGTGCGGATCAAGCGGGGGAGAGTGTCTTTTCTATTTCGTAAATTGTTTCAGACGTTCTTTGACCATAGAGTCGATAGAAGAACAGACATCAGTGAGATTGTTGTTAACATCAAAATTCAAGAATCGCAAAACATGAATGCCATTGTGATTCAGCCATTGGGTTCTTTCGTCGTCATGGGATAGCGCAGAGTCTTCATAATGTTGACCGCCATCCACCTCGATAGCTAATTTGACTGAAGAGCAGTAGAAATCGACAATGTACTTTCCAATTACCACTTGCCTTCGAAACCTGATTGGATAACAAGACAAGAACTCATACCAAAGGCGATTTTCTTCATTGGTGGCTTTACGACGGAGTTTTTGAGCTAAAGGGGTAAGTTTGTTCTGTGTCACGAGGATATTATAGAACGAATGAGTCGAAATGACCCTCTTCAGGCTCCTGTCCGTTACACGTCAGGAGCCAGCTTCCCCTCAGGGGAAGCCCATTTTACAGTTCTCACCCAGCGGGCGGCTTCAACCCCTCGGCTCGGAGCCACCAGATGAGGGCGATGACCCAGCCAAACAGCATGCCAATCACGGTCATCTGAACGATGAACCACGAGCTGCTTTGCTTGACCAAATCCACCAGGCTGTCGATGCCCAAAGTGAGCAGCAGATATGCCAGCAGTCCGCCGATCAGGGTGCAAAAACCCGAACGGAATGCCCATCCAGATCCACCCCACCAACGGAAGCCAACCAGGTAGGCTACGCCAAATCCGGCGATCAGGATCAACACGATCAGGAACCAGTCCATCATGCGCGGGAAACCAGTGGTATTGGCTCCGGGTTCCGGTGTCTCGCTTGGCGGAGGCGTTTGGGTGGGCAGGGGTGTAATGGAGGGCGTGGGCTGAATTGTGGGGGTTGGGGTGGGCATGATGACCTGTGCCAAGCCGCCCTGCGTGTTGAGCACCAGCGTGCTCGAAACCGTTGCCGGCTCACTGGCGGCGGTGACCTCGAAGATCCCATCCCGATCGATGCGGTAGCTGATCGTGGCGAGGCCATCGATTGTCAGGGCTTCCGGTTGGGCAATAATGAGGTTTTCTCCTGCCAGGCGCACCGTAAAACGCATGACCGTGCCGTCGGGAACGGTGTGGTTGTTCTTGTCGCGTACCGGTCCAGCCTGGATTTGCACTGTTTCACCCATCCGGAAAAGGGGTACGGGGGTCATCGGAGCGGAGAAAGGCGCATCGGGTGTGGGGGTTATCTCTGTGGTGGTTATCGAGGGGGTAAGCAGCGCGATCGGGATGACCTGATTTGTAGTCGGGGCTGTTTGCTGAGCAAGGTCATAGCCGACTGTGTCGAGGCTGACTGGCAGCGAGCCAACTGGCTGCGCTTCCTGCATCAGAATGCGCGCCGCGATATCCAGGGCTGCCTGGGTTTTATCATACAAGGCGTAGTAGGCGGTCAGCTTCGCGATTTCGGTGCTGTCGAGATAATAAGGCTCGCCGTAAGAGAAGACGATCACGTTCTTGTTCTGCAAGAGATCGACCCTCTCGGCCAAGAGGCGCTTCAGGGCATAGGTTTGCGGTAGATCCGTGTCCAGCCCCTGGAAGTTGAAGATAACCCATTTCGAACGGCGCAAGTTATCGATCATGTAGGGATCTGAAGGCTGCGATACCTGGTTGAGGATCTCCGTCAACTGCACAAAGCTATAGGAACTGATGCGTGATTCGGAAAGCTGCCGGCTGCCTTTGTTGCCATACAACTCGGTCAGGGTACTGGAAAACGCATTGGTAGAGAGATGGTTGACGTTCTCGCAGCTACTGCACTGACGCAGGCTGCGGGTATCCGTGAAGATGGCAATGTACTCCGAGAAGGAAGGAGGTTGCGGAAGCAAGCCAGCCAGAAATTCCTGCGAAGGAGCGATGAGGGTAGCGCCTTCACGGGCAGTTTTCAGGCTGACAGTGGACGACTTGCCAACAATATCCAGACCTTCGGCAGGTGGTACAACCTGCTCAATGTTGAACTCAGGGTAGCGGGAGAGCTTTTCTGTCAGGATGCGCCGGACGGAAGCATCCACCTGCTGCGCGAAGACGCTGTCTTCCTGATACTTGGCAGTAAAGGATTCCAACGTTCGGCGGATGGTGGTGAACGCGTCCAAATCGTTCTTCGCGCGGAAAATATCGAGATAGAGCAAGTCGTTTCCCGCCAGAAAGGCAGTACGGGCGATATTGATTGGGTCAAATTCACTGCCAGTCGGATCAAAAAATAGCCGCAGCGCGCGGCTGCCCAGGCTATCGCTGACAGTCAATCCCCCAGATTGGCGCCAGGTTGCGATTGGCTCCACGCCGAGCAACTGGGCAAGCGCTGCTTGGTCGAAACTGACTGGTTTTGTGGTAGCGCGGATGTTGCCTTGCAATCCCTGAAAACGTATGTGCGAAACCATGAACCCATCCGCCTGCTGCAGCGGGTCTTGCGCGCCGGCTACAGCCATAAAGGGTGACAGTTCAATTTGCTTTAGCTGCTCAAGTGATTTCTGGATAGTGGAGACTTCTTCGAGCGGCGGTCGGTCTGCACCGCCAAGCCCGGGGAAGTGACGCGCAATCACACTCATCTGCCCCTCGCTGCCGCTGTGCAGCCCCGCGATGTAGGCTTTCGCAAGCAAGCCGACCCAGTAGGGATCGCCGCCGAAGGTCTCGGTGCCCGCGTTTGCCGCCTGGAGGAGATCGCTCGTGTCAGCCACATCCAAGGAAGGACCGAAGTAGAGGTTAAAACCAAGCGCTGCCAATTCCCGACCCAAAGCCTGCCCCACCTGCAGAGCGTTTTCCTCCGACCAGGTCGCGCCGATCGCCATTGGGTTAGGCAGTTGGGTGAGGTCCTGCAGGAACTGATCCTGATTGCCGGTGTCGTCTTTTTGTGAAATACCAATATAAAGCGGAATGTATGCAGGCAGGTCTTCATCTTCAGCCTGTGGGGTAGCCTGGTCAGCGACCGCCTGGGTTTTCTGCCAGGCAAGCTGCTGGAGTGTTTCGATCAGCGTTCTGGTTGAGTTTGCGGTGTCTGTGCCGTTAAAGTTGTCGTGGGAGGTGCTCAGAACCACACCCCCAATGTGATATTCCTGGATCAGTTGCGCCAATGGACCTGCAGATGAGACGTCCCGCCCATCAAAGGTGACTAAAAAGAGTTGCCCCACCTTTTCTGCCGGGGTCATCTCAGCCATCAAAGCATCCACATCACTTTGGGCAAGAACTGGGTCCACGCGGGAGATCCATGCCAGCGGTTGCACCAATAACCCAAGTGCAAACATGAACAGAAGCAGCCGGCGGGCTTTCACCTTATCCCTCCAGGATCTGGCGGGCATGCGCAGGATCATTACAGATGATCATGTCGACGCCGCAAGAATGCATCCGCCGCAGGTCATCTGGAGCATCCACCGTCCACACATTTACCTTCTGCCCCAGTTTGTGCCTGGATTGCACCAATTGTTCTGAAACATCGCGATAGTAAGGGTTAAGGTCATCCGCTCCAAACCGACGCCCGATGAAACCTCGCATTGGCAGTCCAAGCAGCCCTGGCAGGGTCAGCAAACCGGTTCTGATTTCAGGAGAAATGGCTTTCGCACGTGGCAAGTTGCGCCCGTTGAACGAAGAGAGCAGGACGCTCTCACCGAGACCATGTTTTTTTACCAGCTCCACCACGAGGTCAGGTAGCTCATCTTTGGGGGTTTTGTAATTCTTGAGCTCAACATTGATCAGAAACTTTCCGCCAAGCTCCGCAAAAACCTCATCCAGCAGAGGAATCGGTTCTCCCTTGAACTCCGGTCTAAACCAGCTGCCGGCGTCCAACTCCCGCAACGCCGCAAATAGCGTCTTGCCAACCTGCCCATGCCCGTTTGTAGTGCGATCGAGCGTGTCGTCGTGGATGACCACCAATTTCTTATCAGCAGAGAGCATGACGTCCAGCTCGATGCCATCCGCGCCATTGGCAAGCGCCAGGCGGAAGGCAGCCAGTGTATTTTCAGGGGCGTTGGCAGAGTCCCCGCGATGAGCAACGATAAGCGGCATGGAGTTTGTGTCTTTTGGCATAAACGCAATTATAGCATGCACAGCTTACCCACTGCGGGTTATAATCGACCATCATGCCAAGCACTGAGCCTGCTCTCACCTCAGCCAACAGCATTCTCGCCATCAATCTCGACGGTGAACGATTGCTGATCGTTTATGGCAGCCCCTCTGGTATGGTCCAGGAAAGGTTCACCGTGGGTATCCCTGCCAGCAGGAGTTTCCCTGCAGTCCTCGAACTCATCACTTCCTCAGCAGACCGCCTGCTGATGATCACACAAGCCCAACGCCTGCCCCTGCCTGATTGCGTTTCGGTTTCGGTCACCGGCAACTATGATTCACTGAACGGCACGCTTGAAAGCTCACCCGATTTCCCGGAGTGGAAGTCAGAGCCGCTCAAATCTCAGCTTGGGCTCAGGTTCAACCTGCCCATTTTCATCGAGCAGCGTCCCACCGCCGGCTTGCTTGCTGAGATGCTGTTTGGCCCCAACGATGCGGGCGGCACGCAGATCTACCTGAGTTTCAACCCGACCTTACGCGCAAGTTTTTCCCTTAATGGCGCGATCTATCAAAGCCCGGCTGGAAGCGCAGGTGCTATTGGAAAAATCCTCGTTGTCGAGCCCCCTGACCCCCGCTTGAATCGCCCGCTCACCCTCAACGATTATGTCAGCCTGACCGGGTTAGCGCGGCAAGCTCTGCGCCTCCAACCCTCACATTGGGACCTCAATACCACGGGTAGTCAAATCATCCAGGCAGCGTCTGATGGAGACCCCTACGCGATTGATCTGATCGACCAAGTAGCAAAAATGCTGGGCGAGCACCTCGCCCCACTCATCCATCTGCTTCGCCCCAGGCAAATTACCATCGCCTATCCTATGTCGCTTGTCGCAGCCAACTTCCTGCCGCCGCTTCGCGCAGCCGCTGCGGATGCCAGCGGGCTAGGAGGGCTCGAGCTGCCCCAGTTTAGTGCTTCCGCATTCGCGCATCGGCAACCAGAACTTGAAGCTTTAGCTCCTGCGGTATCCGCCCTGCGCAGGCGAGCCAGCAACCGTTAAAAAAAACAGGCAGCATCTCAGCTGCCTGTGTAATCTTTGATTTACCAGGAAATTAGATCGTCACTCCAGTAGAGTTATCCTGGATGTCTTTTGTGTGCTTCTTTTCCTTTTTTGCTGCTTTCTTCTCAGCCTTGGTCAATTTTCTATCTGTAGCCGCTGCATTTTTCTCTTCCAGTTGGCGGCGTTTGAGCGCCTCACCATCTTCGATTGCCAATTTACCACCGGTTGTAATAACTTGATAGATGTAATAGAGGATGAAGAGAATGGCGAATACCCCAAGCACGAGCGTGCCAAGGTTAACCGGGATCACCTGAGAGGCAATGGTAACGTCAAACAAGCTGCCGCCAGCGCCGACATAAAACAAAACTGTGTTCAGGGCAATAATTACCAGGCGCATTTCGGTCGGGCCTATCTTGATGCTGGTCATTTCGAAAACGCCAGTAGCATGTGTCTTGAGGTAGACCTGCAGCATCAACAGCAACCATCCCGAGAGTGCGACCAGGGTAACGTCAAATCGTGCCATGCCAGAGAGTCCAATTCCAACAAAGACCAGGAGTGTCGTAATCCCATCGATGGCGTGGTCGGTATAGTAGCCATAATTTGGGCGCGACATGTTACGATAGCGTGCCAGAGTGCCATCCAGGCTGTCGCCAAACCAGTTGATGACAAACCCCAAACTCGCTACAAACAACCACGGGTTGCCCTTTACATCTCCCAGACCAACAAGCGCATAGGCAACTGCTGCCAATACCGAACCAAGCAAGCCCAACACGGTGAGCATATCAGAATTAACCCATTTTGGCATGTGTTTCGCGAAGAATGCCAGCGCTGGTCTCTCCAATGGTCCTAATAAAATATCGTTGGTGCGTTTGTCTTTTTCAGTTCGTATCTTTTTTGCCATAATCACCTCTTAGGTTAGTTTTTCCACTACAGGTAACACTTCGGGCCAAACAGGGTGCGGCATGCACCATTGGGATGGAGCCCGTAGAATAAACTCCTCAGTTTTTTGCAAAGCTCTCTCAGCGTTGAGCACATTTTCTTCAATCAGGTCGTTTCGTTTTTCCATTGGAATCGGATTGGTGGCATCAACAAAATACATCCCATCTTCGCGCCGAACCCCGCAGGCAACACGGAGCGTTGCATTAGTCTCAAGCGCCAGGCGACCGTAAAAGACTGGCATTGCAACTTCCCGCCCAAAAAAACGCGGGCGATATTTGGCTTCTTCTCCCTCAGGGATGGGTCTATCCAGCCCAGTGATTACGCAAAACCCGTCCTTGAGCAATTTTTTTGCCTCGCGGAAAGAGGACAAGGAAATCGGGTGGATGTTCATTCCGACAGCTTCGCGCATGCGGTTTTGGGCTTTGTAGGCATTGTTGGGGTTCGGGTACGAAAGCACATAAGGCTGAACTCCCAGCCAGGTCAGCGACATCCCAAACAAGTCAAAGTTTCCCAGGTGAGGTCCGAGCAGAATGGTCGGCACTTTTCTCTCGTTGATGTCGCGCAGAGTATCCTCTGCCCGTGGCGAGAGGACGATCTTCTTCTTTCCCTCTTCCGGATGCTGATAGTAATAGAAATACTCTGCCAGGGAACCAGCCATATTATTGAGGGTTTCGCGGGTAATCTCGCCTAATTGGGGCTTGCCCATGCTCTCCCCGGATACTACCCACTGGTTTGCTTCGATGTTGCGATACATTGAACTATTACGGCGCGATGCTAAAACCGAGCCGATAGCATCCGCAAGGTGATCCAATCCCGTTAGCCTGAAATGCTTTCCAAGCCACAATCCGGTCTTGATTGCCGCGGAATCTTCAAGAAAGGCTTTTAGTCCCATGTCTGATATAAATTGTACTCTCTTATCTACAAAAACACGTAAACACGGGAAAAGTTTTGTTATCGGCCGTTTTACGCTTGCACGCCGAGTTACCCTTTGGGACGGACTGCCAGTTTTTTACCCGCAGCAGCTAACAGGTAGCTTAGTGCTGCCACCAAAATGATGACGGAGCCAGCTTGCAGATTAAGCGCAAAAGACAAGGCCAGACCTACGCTCGAAAACAACCAGCTAAGCCCAATTGAAAGCAGCATCATGCCCTTCATGTCTTTCAGAAACAGGCTGGCAGTTGCAGGGGGGATGGTGAGCATTGCGATAACCATGATCAAGCCAACCACGCGCATCGCCACCACGACAGTCAGCCCGATCATGACCAGCATCGCCAGGTAGAGCGCCGCCACCGGCAGGTTGCGCACAGTAGAAAAGGTTTCATCAAACGAAATCGCCTGCAAGCTCCGGTATAAGAGCACGACAAAGATGATGACCACCAACGCGACCAGAGCCATCAGCTGCAAGTCCCCCCCAGAGACTGCCAGCAGGCTGCCAAACAAATAGCTCATCAGGTCGGCTTTGAAGCCTGGAGTCAGGCTGACAAAGATAATCCCGACCGCCATACCAATGGACCACATCACCCCGATCAGCGTGTCGGACCGGGCTTTGGTACGCAGGTGCACCATCCCCATGCCAAGCGCGGAGAGAATGCTAAAGACAATCGCGCCCAGCATCGGATCCTGCCCAAAATAGTAAGCCAGACCGATGCCTCCGTACGCGGCGTGCGCGATTCCACCCCCAAGAAAAACTATGCGATTTAGCACAACCAGCGTCCCAATCAGACCACAGACTACGCCCACCAACAGGCTGGCAAAAAGCGCGTTGCGCATGAAGTCGTAGGCAAATATTGCTTGGATGGTTTCAATCATGGCCATCTTCTTCCTGGTGGGGCGGCAGCACCCGGTGGGGCAAACCGTGCGCCACCAGGTCCACCGGGCATTCATAGGCACTGCTCAGCATTTCGCTGGTGATCTCTTTATGCCCGCCATAAACCAGGCGCCGGTTGACACAGCCGATGGTTTTGACGTAGGTGGAAATCGCGGTCAAATCGTGCGAGATCAGCAGGATGGAAATGCTTTTGTTCAACTCAGCAAGGAGGTCATACATTTGCGAACTGGAGCGGGAATCCACACTTGAGGTCGGTTCGTCCAGCAACAGGATCTTGGGCTCAGTCGCCAGTGCCCGCGCGATCGTGACACGCTGCCTCTGCCCACCCGAGAGCTCATTGATTGACCGTTTTGCCAGATCCTGGATGTCCATCTGCTTGAGGGAGCGCTCGATGATCTTCTTATCAGCGTCAGTTAAGGTGAAGTTGTTCAGGAGGTTAGGCTTTAACCTGCCCATGCTCACCACATCCCAAACCTTAATTGGGAATGCCTTGTCATCCTGTTGGATTTGAGGCACATAACCGATGAAATGGCGACCCTTTTCCGGGCTGACGCCCATCACTTTCACCGAGCCCCGCTCAGGTTTGATCAGCCCCAGGATGACCTTTATCAAGGTGGTCTTTCCACCGCCATTAGGTCCGATCAGCCCAATATAATCTCCGGCTTCCATTCTGAAGTTCACCGCTTCCAAGACGCGGTCACTTTCGTAGCCAGCCCAGACATCTTCAAGTTCTATTACAGCTTGCTCTGTCAAAGTTACTCCTAATTCAAGGCTTGGTGAAGCGTTTCGGCGATCATTTGCATGCTCGCAGGCCAGTCATAAGCCATCGGATCCCATTCCACTATAGTCCGGATGCCGGCTTGCTCCGTGATGGAAGTGGCGAGCCTGGCGTTGCTGCCCTTCTCGATCACCAGGGTGTTGATCTCATGTTCCCTGGCTAAGGCGATGATGTTTGAGAGAGTCTCAGGGGCTGGCTCGTTGCCACCGATTTCGACCGCCAGCATGTGCAGCCCATAATCCTTTGCCATGTAACCCCAGGCAGGGTGCACCACCATGAAGTATTTCCTTGCGGAACCTTCCAGTTGATTTCTGACTTCCGCGTCAACCGCATCAATTTCTTTGAGCAAAACCTCAAGGTTTGCCTGGAAAAACTCTTCATTTTGCGGGTCAGCTTGCTTCATTGCATCTGTCATGGTTTGAGCCATCTGTTTCATGCGGGCAGGCGAAAACCAGATGTGTGGGTCCGTTTCGCTTGCAGTGCCATCAGCATTTTCATGCTCACCAACCGCTGGGATGCGTTCGATTCCAACTGCGGAATCCACCACCTTCATTTTGGGATTGGCAGATTCAAATCGCGGCAACCACACCGCCTCAAATTCAACACCGATGGTGAAGTAAAGCTGAGAGTTGGCCAGGTTGGTCATTTGCTGCGGACTGGGCTCGTAGGTGTGCGGGTCATCACCACTGCCCACCATCGCCTGGGTTCGCACGCGATCTCCACCGATCTGGTCCACGAACCATTGCTGGGGCAACACGCTGACGCTGATGGTCAATTTATCCGGTTCATCCTGGGCTGGTGGTCTGGCGCATGCGGTTAACGCCAACATCAAGATCAGGCTGATGAGTAAACCTTTTTTCAATTTTCCTCCACTGCGTCAGTCGAAATCTTCTGACATTCGGGGCAGATGCCATATAACTGCAAAAGATGATCACTCACCCGGAAGTTTGTCTCTGCTTCAACCCGCTGAATCAAGCCGCCCAGGTCCTCAGAACCGGCAAAGGCGATCGCTTGATGGCAATTCTGGCACAAGATGTGGTGGTGGTGACCAACAGCCCCGGCAACATACCCGGCGCTGCCGTTGGGGATGTAGACCACGCAGACCAGCTCCAACTCCGTCAGCAATTCCAATGCCCGATAGACACTGACCATTCCCAACGCCATCCCGGATTGCGACAGTGCCTGGTAAATCTCCAAAGGGGTCATTGGCTGAGCATTGGTCTCGAGCACCTGCATCACCAAACTGCGCGGACCTGAAACGCGATATCCTTTTTCTCGTAGAACGTCCTGCCAATTCATATCGACCTTATTGATAATGTTTTTCAATAAGCAGCATTTTAGCCGGATTGCCAGCACCTGTCAAAGATTTGTATGGAGACAATTTGATAAATGTTTTATTAGAAACCCTTTTTGCCGAATGATGGCGGTTTTTCCTCGTCTACAGTCTGTTATAATCATGCCGCGCGGGAGGACTAACCCGCAGTGAGAATGGAGAAACATGGAAGAAAATTTACTGGATACTATCCAAAATGACACCGTCGTTCAGATTGCCTATAACCTCAATGTGGATGGCGAAGAAGTTGAATCGGACCTGCTTGAATATCTGCACGGTCACGGCAACATCATCCCCGGGCTTGAACAGCCTCTAACTGGCGCCAAAGTTGGCGACACGCTTGAAGTTATTGCCAAAGCCGAAGACGCTTATGGCGAATTTGACCCCGATTCGGTTATCACCGTCAGCCGGGAATCCTTTCCCCCTGATTTCGAGATTCACCTGGGTGAAGCAATGCGCCTGCGCGATGGTTCCGGGCACATCTTCCAGGGTGTCGCAACGGCCCTGACAGAGGATTCTGTGGAACTCGACCTCAACCACCCTATGGCTGGTAAGGATTTACTCTTCAACGTGACCGTTCTGGCTGTCCGCCCGGCAACGGATGAGGAAATTGCTGCTGGTCATCTGCATTACGGCGGTTGCGAAGGTTGCGGCTCGGATTGCGGCGATGGCTGCGGCTCAGACTGCTGCTAAAGAGAGTTGTCTTAAACCAAAAGACCGGGAGAGTTCAACGCTCACCCGGTCTTTTATTTTCTTGAGTTTACTGCTTGCTAAACGAAGCGGATACTGCAGCGATCAGACCATACAGGACCCCTGCGATCGGCCAAATAATCCAACTGATGCCCCAGGCAGAGCCTATGAAGCTCCAGGAGAGGTAGATAAAGACAATCAGCATCCAGTAAGGTCCGCTGATTTTTTCTGCATAACTGTTACCTGCTTTTTGCTTTCGGGTGTAATCGCCTTCGTTGAGAAGCTTGTCATAGGCTTCCATTGTTGTTCCAGCAGAAATGAACAGCCCGACAGCCAACGCGACTGCCACCAATAGACCAACAACCATCAACATCACAGCAAATTCTCCACCGATATCCAGAATTGCTACCGTCACCAACCCGACCACGCTCAACAAAATGAGCGCGACACCGCCTGCTATCTTGCGGGCGAAGGTTGGGCGATAATCTTCCTTCATCTGAGCGATGCGGTCGTGCAGGTAAGGGTCAATCTTCACGGTAGTGGTCTCAAGCTTTTCATATTTCTCACTTTTCATACCAGCCATGATGAAGGTATATACTGCCAGCGCAATTAGCAGCAGCAATCCACCTACGCCAATAGCCTGACCAACTTTTTCCGGCATGACGCCACGCGCTGCAAGGGCATTCATGAAGATCAGATTGGCAACTCCCACCAGGATGATTGCCACACCCAACGCGACCTGCCTGCTGGATTCTTCTGAGACCTGCAAGTAGCGTTCAACTTCACTGTCGGTCATGCTGAGTTGTGTGGCCTCGGTATCGAGATCCTTGACTTCCTGTGGAATACCAAGGGTCTCAGCCAGTTCCTCCAGGTTGCCAAACTCAGAGATTACCTGCCCAACGGCCTCATTGTCGGTGCGGCCTTCGCTGCGCAATTGAGTGTATTTGTCTTCCATCATTTGGGCCAATTCTTCCTTTGCTCGCAGAACCTCATTGGTTCTGGGCAAATGTAAAAACATGTTTTCCAGATAAGATTTGATTGCGTCCATTTTTCCTCTTTTATTGAATGATCTTCTCGATTATTTCTTTGGTTAGTTCCCATTCAGCTATCTTTTCCTCAAGATAAGCTCTTCCTGCTGGCGTGATTTCATAATAAGTTCGGCGTTTTCCGTTGGTTTCGGTGCCATAAAACGAGCGCAGGTATCCGTTGGTCTCCAGGCGGGTAAAGGAAGAGTAGAGCGTGGTCTCACGCATCACATACTTCTGTTCAGTAATCTCGCTGATTTGGCGCGAGATCTCGTAGCCATAACCCGGTTCATTGCGCAGCAGAGACAAGATGATTGTGTCTGTATATCCTCTGATGACGTCGCTGCTAATCATACATTTTCCTTTCCAAGAGTATTACGTCTGACGTTGTAATTACTATATCAGACGTAGTACGTCACGTCAAGTACTTTTAAAGGGAATTTTCCACTTTTGCATAACGTTAACAATTCCAACCGTTTCTCCCGCCAGTAAGCCACTTAACTAAAAAGTGGGTGCGTGATCGCTCACGCACCCACTCTAAACTATGAGCAAACGCTTATTTCAACTCAGCCACCAGCTTGCTGATGATCACTACGACTTCGGTTGCCTTTTCCAGGGCATCAACAGATAGGTACTCAAAGCGCCCGTGCCCATTATGCCCGCCGGTGAAGATGTTGGGCGTGGGCAGACCCATATACGAAAGCCGGCTGCCGTCCGTTCCGCCACGTACCGCCTCTTCCACTGGTTCAAAGCCTACCGCGCGATAAGCCTTGCGCGCGATCTCGATGATCTCGGGTCTGGCTTCGATCATTTTGCGCATGTTGTAATACTGGTCGTGGATGTCAAGCTCGAGCGTGCCTTCACCATAACGCTGGTTGATGAAGTCCGCTACTCGTTGCACTTCTTGCTTGAGGTGCTCGAATTTGGCTTCGTCGTGGTCCCGAATAATGTAATTGAGGTGCGCGCTTTCTGCCTCGCCCGCCATCTCCGTCAGGTGGATAAAACCCTCCCTGCCTTCCGTGTGTTCAGCCCGATCAAAGACCGGCAGCAGGTTATGAAAATCAATCGCCACTTGGATGGCGCTCTTTAGCCGCCCTTTGGAAGAGCCGGGGTGGACGCTGCGCCCATTGATTTTGACTCTCGCGCCTGCCGCGTTAAAGTTCTCATATGAGAACTCGCCGGCTTTACCGCCGTCGATGGTATAGGCAAAATCCGCACCAAATGCTGGCACGTCAAAGAACTTGACGCCCTCACCAACTTCCTCGTCGGGAGTAAACCCTACCCGCAGCTTGCCGTGCGGCACTTCCGGATGGGCGATCAGGTACGCCATCGCACCGATAATGGCTGCAATACCGGCCTTGTCGTCCGCGCCGAGCAGAGTGGTGCCATCTGTGACCACCAGGCGTTCGCCTGTGTGCTCCAATAATTTTGGAAAGTCGCGCGGCGAAAGCAAGATGTTCTTCTCAGCGTTCAGAACGATATCCTGACCGTCATAGTTTTCGATAATGCGCGGTTTCACGTCCGCACCGGAAGCTGAAGGGCTGGTGTCCATGTGTGCCAGGAAGCCCACCACCGGAGCCGAAGTCTCGATGTTGGCTGGTAAGGTCGCCGTGACGTAGCCGTACTCATCCAGCTTGATCTCATCCAACCCCAGGGCTGTCAGCTCTTTCACTAAGAGCCTGGCGAGGTCCAACTGTTTGGTAGTGCTGGGGTAGCTCTCAGCATCCATTGCCGATTGGGTGTCTATCCTGACGTAGCGTAAAAACCGTTCGAGTGAATCAAACATAGCAGCTCCTTTGGTCGTTTGGGTTGATTTTATCATTGCCATGCCCCCTTCTCATAATTTTTGATGCAAGCATACCGCTTTCCCGCCCTAATTTGGACTACAATTATCAGGATGGACAAGAATTCTGCTTCCAAACCCGCCTTGTTATGGATCGTTTTTGCCGCAATCCTCCTGGTCAGCCTTGCATCCTGCACCCTGGTCGGCAGGCAGCCACAAGACGAGGTCATCCCGGCTGTGCCCGATCCGCTTGCCCCAAATCTCGGCTACGAGATCGTTGCCACTTATCCGCACGACCCCACCTGTTACACCCAGGGGCTGGCGATCGAAGAAGGCATCTTTTACGAAAGCTGCGGTCTCTACGGTCAGTCTTCCCTGCGTAAAGTGGACCCCGTCAGCGGCACCATGCAGGAAGAAATTAATCTGGATGCCACTTATTTTGCTGAAGGGTTGGTTTTGCTCGGGGATAAGCTCTACCAGCTCACCTGGCAAGAAAACACCGGTTTTGTTTATGATGTCGAAACCTTTGGGCTGCTTCGTACTTTTAATTACCAGACCCAGGGTTGGGGGCTCACCACAGACGGCTCGGCTTTGATCCTCTCCGATGGTTCCAACACGCTCTACTGGCTCGACCCGGGCACGATGCAGGTCGTGCGACAGGTCAACGTAACTTACGAGGGGCAACCGGTGGAGTACCTGAACGAACTGGAATACATCCATGACACCATCTTTGCCAACATCTATCTGACCGACTCGATCGCTGCCATCAATCCTGATGATGGCACTGTGATCAGTTTGATTGACCTACAGGGTTTGCGCCCGGAGCAAAACCTCGCCATACAGGGAGAGGTGCTCAACGGTATCTCCTATGACCAGCTAAATGACAAGCTCTACGTGACCGGAAAAAACTGGGCAAGCCTTTACGAGATCAGGCTGGTACCGCAAACCCCTCCCACACCAACTACGCCGCAATAATTTGCTGGCGCAGCACCTGAAGGCGCATTTCTTTTAACCCAGGCAGGCATTCCAGTAAGAAGTACGGTCCGCTGCCCTCACCCGCTATGGCGGCGCTGATGTTGCCACAAAGCGCTGCCTCAAGCGGCTCACAGGCTTGTTGGAAACCTGCCAAAAAGCCCCCATCGAACGCACCCAACATGCCCGTTGGGTCGTTGATACGCGATCGGTAAGCCGGGATGATCCAACGTTTGCGGCTCATACGATCAAACAGGCGCGTGGTGCCATCCCCCGTCTGCACCAGCACCGCTTCCGGTCCATATCCCGCCAGGTGCTCTGCGATTTCCCACAGGTCCACGCTGCGTCCCTGAAAAAGCTTCAGAGCCTGGACTTCGGTCATCGCAAAAGCCGTCAAATCGGAGATAAGTCCCCGGATTTCCTCCCAAAAAATCGGGTCCATATAACAACTGCAGGCGCGCATAGTAAGGGTTTGGATCATGCCGCCTTTCAACACGGAAGGCAGGATCTTGTGAGAGATGAAGTCAATCGGACAAATGTGAGCGGATTTCGCTTCCAGAAAGGGACGCGGCATATCTGTAACGCGGAAAGAGTCAGCCAGGTAGTCTGTTTTGCTGCAGTACTTTTTTCGTGGTTGATATCCAAATAGTTCCTGCGGAAATGGCAGTTGGCGTTCGGCAAAATAGGTGATTGGATTATCGTAGCTGGGCTTGTTCCCCTCGCCATATGCCACAAAAAATCGAGAATCAAGTGGTTCTGTGACAGAGCGGACCCCATCCAACCAAAAGCCAAGTGCTTCCAGGCGTGTCAGCCCGTCCATGGGAAAACCAGCATCCACTCGCGATACCAAGCCAGCACTACCACCCCATGATGCAAAAGCCGACGCTACGTATGCCAGATTGCCCCCCAACCCATCCAGGCGCGCGGGAGCAGCAGCTGGAAGGACATATTCACGCTGCAGCCGACCCACCAGAACGGCACCTGGTGCAGTCCGTACTTCGTCTGGAATCATTATCCCTCTTTGGAGAGGGTCATTTCGAGCAATTTCTTGTGATAACCCTCGATGTCAGCCGGCGGTTCAGGATAGCTCATCTTGAACCCCTTGAGCGTGTCACGCAGGATATTAGCGATCAGCAAATTACGATACCATTTCTTGTTGCTGGGAATAACATACCAGGGGGCATATTCGGTGCTGGTTTTACTCAACACGTCCTCGTAAGCCTCCATATACTGCGGCCAGAACTTGCGCTCCTCGAGGTCTCCAGGGTTGAATTTCCACGTCTTGGTGGGGTCTTCCACCCGCGCGAGGAAGCGCTCAGCCTGCTCTTGCAAGTCGATGTGCAGGAAGAATTTCAGGATGGTTGTGCCCTCATCCACCAACATCTTTTCAAAGTTATTGATGTGATCAAAACGTTTGGACCAGACTTCTTTGGGCACCATGTTATGCACCCGGACGACCAACACGTCTTCATAATGAGAGCGGTTGAAGATCACGATTTCGCCCTTGCCGGGAGTCTGCGCGTGAACCCGCCAGAGATAATCATGGGAGAGCTCGATTGCGGAGGGGGCTTTGAAGGCTGCCACACGCACACCAGAGGGATTGACCCTCTCAAAAACGTAGCGGATTACTCCATCCTTGCCAGCAGTGTCCATGGCTTGAACCAGAACAATTAAGCGACGCTTGCCCTCAGCGAACATTTGCTCTTGCAGGGCTTCAATATCCTTGTTGACCTTGATCAGGGCGTCTTCCCCATCTTTTTTCTTGCCGTCAAACTCACTCGAATCGTTGGGATCATAATTCTTCAGGCTGATCTTTCCTTTGCCCGGAACACGATATTTCTTGTACTCCATGAGGTTTCTCCTTCCAGTGGTGTTGGCTAATTATAGTGTGTTAATGGGTTGTAGGTGGTTGAGTTGGAGCATAACATCACGCATTTTTTGTGGGCAAGCTTTGCTCCTTCCCCTTATATCCCACAAGCGTGTGATCGCGTAGGTCAGGTTCCTCCGTCGAACCTGACGTTACAAATACTGGCAGGGAAATTCTCAACAAAGTAAGGCTCTGATGTCAGGTTGAACTGCGCAACCTGACCTACCCTCTCGCCCTACAAAAGATTGTGCCATCGCACTGACTAATAATCGTTCACAACCCCCATATTTTCTATCCCTCGATGATCTGCCGCCTTCTATAATCAAAATCGAAACCTGTTTCTTTCAAAACAGGCGATGAGGAAAAATGGAAGAGAAACGAAAAATACCTTTCCTGCTGTGGCCTTTCTGGGCCCTATTCCAGCTGGTATTGTGGATCCTGAAGTTCACCGGCAGACTCGTCGGAGCGATTCTGGGTCTGGTAATCGCAATCGTGGGTGTGGTGCTTACAATAACCGTGATCGGCGCTATTATCGGTGTTCCCCTGGTTTTACTTGGTGTAATGCTGATGGGCAAAGCCATCTTTGGCTGAAGAGTTGTTCCGTAAGGCTCGATTAATCTCTGCGCATTCAACTGTTGTAATACACACCAAAATGGCTCCCGAATTGGGAGCCATTTTGGTGGTACTGCTTGAATCTGATTTACTCTTCGTGCTCAACTACTTTTTTGGTTTCCCGGGCTGTCACCGCGATTTTCTTCGGTTGGGTCTCGGGTTTCTTAGGCAGATGAACCACCAGGATACCGTTATCCGTTTCCGCGCTGATCTGCTCAGCATCGATCACACCAGGCATCGAAATGCTGCGGTAGAAACTGCCGAAACTGCGTTCGCGAATGTGGTACTTGCCTTCTTCGGATTCCCGGTTTTCTTCTTCGACCTCACCCTTGATGGACAAGGTATTGTCATCATAGGTGATCTCGATCTTCTCAGGGTCAAAGCCCGCCACGCTGGCTTTGACTACATATTCCTGGTCGTTCTCGATCACGTCCAGGGGAAAACCGGACGGAAGTTGCTCAGAGTCAATCTCGAAAAAGCGGTTCATTGCGCGTTCCAGGTTGTACTGGTTTCTCCAATAAGGAGTTCGTCTAATCATGTAAGCCATATTTGCCTCCGTTTGTTACTTTTTATGCTTAATATTTAAAGGCTTTCTGTTAGAGAAAGGTTAAAACAACGTATATAGTGTGTATGAATTTTCCAAGGAGAATGGTATCGTTCCACACGCCTCGTTTTCGAACCTGTTTCAGGGTAAAATCTAGACAGCAATATTGAAAAAATCCCCGGCATCAGCCGGTTTATTATGTAAGGTAAAGGTAAATGAGTAAAAAAACATTACGTATCATCCCCCTCGGCGGTCTGGGCGAGGTGGGTAAAAACATGACAGTCTATGAATACAATCAGCAAATCCTGATTGTGGACGCCGGCATGATGTTCCCGGACAACGACATGATCGGCATTGATTACATCATTCCCGATTTTGAATATGTAAAAGAGCGCGCCAACCAGGTGAAAGGGATTGTCATCACCCACGGTCACGAAGACCATACCGGCGCCATAGGGCACTTGCTTGAATATGTAAACGCGCCAGTCTACGCCACACCCCTCACCAATGGCTTGATTAAAAACAAGCTCAATCGGCGCGGGATGAAAGTTGAACCCAAGTTGGTCGACATCCAGGCTGGCGAATCGGTGCAAA
>CAYPBU010000030.1:0-3290 GCA_964409045.1 uncultured Anaerolineaceae bacterium
GGGTCACCGATGGCTGGATCGTAGATGTAACCACAGGCGATGCATTCGTATTTGTCCATTTTTCTCCTTGAAAGCTTAGACGATATTTACAGGAGAGTTTCCTCCTGCTTACCACAGTATTATACAACAGCTTACAATTATGAGGTCTGCAACTGCGATAATTTTGAATATTTTATGAAACTCTAATATTACGAGGAGCTGGAATGACTGACTTTAACGAATTGATGAAATCTTTACCCAAGATGGTGGACGCTGAAGAGGCAAAAGGCTTGAATGGAAGGGTGCAATTTAGCCTGAGCGGTGAAGGTGGCGGGGAGTGGGGTGTGGTCTTGGATGATGGAAAGGTCAGTGTGAGTGAGGGCACGATGGTACAACCTCAGCTGACGGTGAAAGCCAGCGCTCAAAATGCGGAAAAACTGCTGAGCGGCAGTCTCGACCCAATGATGGCTTTTATGACCGGCAAGATAAAGATCGCTGGTGATATGGCTCTGGGAATGAAGCTAATCGGACTTCTGAAGCGCTAATCTACGGAAACAAACCCCACTGCGGGTCGAACAGGTCATCTTCCATCATGTCTGGAGTCCAGGGTTCCATCCCAAATTCTATGCTGGTTGGAACGCTAAGGATTTGTTCGACCTTCTTACGGGTTTCTTCCAACATCGCAGGACCGTAAGGGCAAAAAGGCGTGGTCAGAACCATGCGCACATACGCTCCCTGTTCGGTCAACTTGATCTCACGGACCAAGCCAAGCTCAATTACCGAGTAACCTAATTCAGGATCGGTGATGCCTGATAAGCCTTCGATTAAATCGTTGAATTTTTCAGGATCGGCTGTCTTGATTTCCCAAGGAATTTTCGCTTCATTTTCCATTTACGACCTCGTAAGAATAAGTGCAGGCAACGTCACCCCGCAGAATGCAACCATTGTGGCTGATGGGTTGCTGGATGAGGGATTCTAACAGAGCGTGATTGATCGCACAAACTTCAGGGTGGCTTTGTCCAAGGTAATGAAAAGGACAGTGATGGGTGGTGAGAGTGGTGATGTCGCCAGACCTGGTCCAGGAAAAAATAAAACCATCCCGGGTGAGTTGGCTGGCAATCTGGTTCAAGCTCTCCTCCGGGTCGTCGAAATGCATCGAGTCGCCATAACCTTGGGCAAGGTCTTTTCCAATCTCTTTCAAGAGCTCCAATAGTGTTTCGGAGCCAAGAAACCGTTTCATCGTTTGGAGTGCTTGTTCTGAAATCTTGAGGTAATCTGTCGGGGCGTTTTGAAAGCCCTTATCAGTCAGGCGGTATATGAACCTTGGTCTTCCAACCCCGTGGCGTTCCTCTGAGGAAGTGATTATTCCTTCGGCTTCCAGGGTAATCAGGTGATGGCGAACTGAAATCTCGCTGATGCTAAGTAATCCTGATAGCTGACTGATGGTTGCATTTTGGAGCAGGAGCAGCTGGTTTAGTACGTTGTCTTTTGTGCTTTTCATGATGATTGATATTATATGGTAAGTTGCCTGCCCTTAGTATCTTGTTATACACAAGGCTTTTTAACATAATTCTCTTAAGCATTTAGCTGTGCTATAATATTCGAAATTCTAATGAGTAATCAAGGAGAAAAACATGCCAAAAATCGAGGATATTGAGGGAATTGGACCTGTCTACGCAAAGAAGTTAACTGAAGCTGGGGTTACAACTGTAGCTCAATTGCTGAAAGTTGGCGCTGGTCCCAAGGGTCGTGAAGAACTTGCTGAAAAAGCTGGCATCGACCGCAAGCTGATCCTGGAATGGGTGAACCATGCCGATCTGTATCGGATCAAGGGAGTCGGTCAGGAATATTCTGATCTGCTCGAGGAAGCAGGCGTTGACACCGTGGTAGAGCTTGCCACCCGCAAAGCTGAAAACTTACATGCCAAGATTCTGGAAGTGAACGCCGCCAAGAAGCTCGTTCGCCGCCCACCAAGCGCCAAGATGGTTGCTGATTGGGTGCTGCAAGCTAAAGACTTACCAAGGGTTGTCACTCACTAATTCCTTGTTTTGTTTTCAGCTGACCTTCCATCAAGGTTTATTAAAATTGCCTCTCCAGTGTTGCTGGAGAGGTTTTTTTGAACAAAATTGCAAAATACTAACCGAAAGCAATCTGAGATTGGCTCGGTGGTAAGATTAATAAAAGCGGATCAAGGCAATAGAGGAGACGATCAATATGTCATTACTACACGATTTTGTTGAGAAAAAGCACTGCATCTTTATCGAAGAGGCGGCTGATTGGCGCGAAGCGATCAGAATTGGCTGTAAGCCATTGCTTGCGGACGGTACGATCGATGAGCGCTACCAGGAAAAAGTCATCCAAAATGTTGAGGAATATGGTTTCTACATCGTTTTGCTTCCTGGTGTGGCGATGCCGCACTCCCAGCAAGGCGCAGAGGGTGTCTTTAAGACCGCGATAGGTTTTATGAAGGTTGAAAAACCAGTTATTTTTGATAAAGATGACCCCGATAAGTACGCCACACTTTTCTTTACATTGGCTTCCTGTAACCCTACGGAACATCTCGCAAACATGAGCCAGCTGGCTGAGATGCTCGGAGATGATGATCTGCTGCAAGATTTGATGGACAACGTGCACAACGAAGAAGATCTTCTCCGGCTTGCTGAAAAGTACCCACTTATCTGAAATTTGACTGCTAATAACAAAAAACCCCTGGAAAGGGGTTTTTTGTTTTACCTAACTAAGAACGTGCCAAAGCTAATTGGCGCCCATCATGTTGAGAATGGTATCAACGACCACCGCGCCAGATTGTGCGCGGTCTTTGCTGCCACCGAACCGACTTGCAGCCGAGATTGCCTGCATAATGGCTTGAATGTTCGACTGACCTTTTCGCTTGGCAGAGAAATATGCCAACGCGGCACTCAGCAAGTCTTTGGCATCCAATCCGCTGGAGTTACCCTGGCTGGAACTCTGACCACCACCAAGTAGCATGGAAAGTAGATCGCCCATGCCCCCGCCAGAACTTTGCGAGGAGGAAGCACCTCCACCCATTCCACCGAGCAAGGTGCTCAGAAGATCACCGCCGCCGGATTGGCTCTGTTGAGGTTGTTGTTGCTGAGCCCCACCCATCCCACCGAGTAAAGTGGAGAGCAGGTCGCCGCCAGCATCTTGTTGAGGTTGCTGTTGTTGTTGAGCACCACCCATCCCACCGAGTAAGGTGGAGAGCAGGTCGCCGCCAGCATCTTGTTGAGGCTGCTGCTGTTGTTGAGCACCACCCATCCCACCGAGTAAGGTGGAGAGCAGGTCGCCGCCAG
>CAYPBU010000030.1:3390-23010 GCA_964409045.1 uncultured Anaerolineaceae bacterium
TTGTTGAGCACCACCCATCCCACCGAGTAAGGTGGAGAGCAGGTCGCCGCCAGCAGCTTGTTGGGGTTGCTGTTGTTGTGCTTGGGCGCCGCCCATGCCGCCAAGCAGCGTGCTTAGCAGGTCACCGCCAGCAGCTTGTTGGGGTTGCTGTTGTTGTGCTTGGGCACCGCCCATGCCGCCAAGCAATGAGCCCACCAGGTCGCCAGGCTGACTTGGAGCAGGCTGCTGAGCTTGGGGCTGTGGCTTGCTCTGTGAGCTTCCAGTCATGCCGCCAAGCAGGGTCGATAGAAAATCGCCAGAGCCGCCTTGCGCGTCAGGTTTGCCCCCCATGAGGGCATTGATTAACGTGCCGGCGGATTTCTGGTTGAATTCTTTTCCCTTGAATTGCTCGGCAGCGTCTTCGAGACCATCCGCGTAAAGTTTTGCTGAACCGCTGGTGGTGGAAGCGCGCAATTGCTTGCTGGCAAATTCCAACTGGTCGGAGGCAGATTCATTGGATTTGGATTCCACAGCTTTTTGGATCAAATCGAAAGTTTCCACCATGTGAGTGCCATGGTTGCCGTTGTATTCATCCGCAGCATCCAGGTTTGCCTGATTCTCTTGGAGAGCTTCAGTAACCGCTTTAAAAACAGTGCTTAAATCAAAATTGTCTGCCATTGTGACCAGCTATCTTGTTACTTGAGTTCTTCGGGCAAGGCGGGGATGCGAAGCACCTGACCCGGCACGATGATGTTCATGTTGTCGCCAATGATGTCTTTGTTGGCTTCGTAGACCAGTTTGTAGTAGGGAGGTGTGGCTTTGCCGTAGAATTTCAGTGCAATGTGGCTGAGGGTGTCGTCAGCGGTAACGGTGTGCTCACCGATCCAGGCTGCAGCTTCTTTGGCGGCTTCTTCAGCACGGCGTGCTTCGTACTCTGCTTTGCGAGCTTCGGCTTCGGCTTTGTAGCGCTCTGCGTCTTCGACGCGCTTGGCATTGGCTTCGGCAACTTCTTTCGCCTTTGCTTCAACTTCTGAGGCGATACGTTTAGCTTCATGTTCAGCCTTGCGAGCTGCGGCTTCTGCTTCATAACGGGCAGCGTCAGCAACACGTTTTGCATTCTGAGCGGCGACTTCTGCTTCGCGCTTGGCGGCTTCGGCAGCCTTGCGAGCGGCTTCTTCTAAATCTTTCTTGGCATCTTTTTTCCCAAAGAGCTTTCCAAACAATCCTTTATTTTCTGCCATTTCTTTTCTCCTATGTTTTTTTTAGTAGGTAACCCAGTTTGGGCTTGATATTGATAGCGATATGCAACTAAATAAATGCCTCTGCTAACGTCGTTTATTATAGCCTAATCGGCACTCGTTGGCGATGATCTGTCGAATGTGAATGTTAATAAGTTAAGGTATATGCTAAAAAATTGACTTTAAGCTGCCCCCATGCTATAATTTACCCGTTATCCTATCAAAAAAACAGGAAATTATGGCGAAATTACAAATAGAAAACCTCTTTGTTGAAGTCGAGGGGAAGGAAATCCTCAAAGGCTTCAATTTGTGTATGCAACAGGGTGAAATTCACGCCCTGATGGGACCTAACGGAACCGGAAAGTCGACCCTGTCTTATGCGATCATGGGTCATCCACGTTATAAAGTCACCGGTGGGGATATTCTGCTGGATGGTGAAAGCATTCTTGGTCTTTCAACTGACCAACGGGCAAACAGGGGGCTGTTTTTGGCGTTTCAGTATCCAGTCTCGATCAGCGGTGTCACGCTGGCGAATTTTTTGCGCGTAGCTATTAACTCCAAGTTGAAGGCTGCTGATCCGGAATCGAAAGGCATGTCTTTGGTTGCGTTTCGCAAAGCGATGAAGACTAAGATGGACTTCCTTGGGATGGATTATTCCTTCGGCGGACGTTATCTGAATGAGGGCTTCTCGGGAGGGGAGAAGAAGCGCGCTGAGATTCTGCAGCTGGCGATGCTTGAACCGAAGTTTGGCATTCTTGATGAGACCGATAGCGGTCTTGATATCGACGCGGTGCGAATTGTCTCGGAGGGTGTCAACTCATTGGTAGGCGATAACCTGGGTGTTTTGGTGATTACTCATTATCAACGTATGCTGAATTTCCTTAAACCGGATTTCGTACACATCATGTACCAGGGCAGGATCGTTGAAACTGGTCAGGCAGAGCTGGCGCTGAAACTCGAAGAGAGTGGTTATGACTGGATCCGGGAGGTCTACGGGGAGTCAGGAACCGGCAATGACTGATGCACCTGGCAACGCCTTCCTGAACGATCTGGGCAGCGACTATCAGTACGGCTTTCATGACCCGGAAACATCTTCTTTTAAAAGCAAAAAGGGCTTATCGGAAGAAGTTGTCCGACAGATCTCAGCCTACAAAGAAGAGCCTGAGTGGATGTTGGAATTTCGCCTGAAAGCTTACAACCACTACATCCAACGTCCGATGCCCACCTGGGGTCCTGACCTGAGCGGTTTGGATCTGGAAAGTATTTACTATTACGTTCGTCCGGCTGAGATTGACCAGAAATCCTGGGAAGACGTCCCGGATACGATCAAGAACACTTTCGATAAACTGGGCATCCCCGAAGCCGAGCAGAAGTATCTTGCCGGTGTCGGCGCGCAGTATGACTCGGAAATGGTCTACCACAACGTCCAGGAAGCTCTCGAGAAGCAAGGGGTCATCTTTCTCAGTATTGAAAATGGACTCAAACAATATCCGGATCTGTTCCGCGAATACTTCTCGACCGTTGTCCCGATCCAGGACAACAAATTTGCAGCCCTCAACAGCGCGGTTTGGTCGGGCGGCTCATTCGTTTACGTGCCTAAAGGGGTCAAAGTTGATTTGCCGCTACAGGCTTACTTCCGGCTAAACAATGCCAGCATGGGGCAGTTTGAGCGGTCGTTGATCATCGCGGACGAAGGCGCTCAGGTTCACTACGTCGAAGGCTGCACCGCACCGCTTTACTCAACCGAATCTTTCCACAGTGGTGTGATTGAGATCATTGTCAAGAAAAACGCCAGGGTCCGCTACACCACCATCCAGAACTGGTCCTCGAACGTATACAACCTGGTTACACAAAGGGCTTCTGTTTGGGAGAACGCGACGATGGAGTGGGTGGATGCCAACCTTGGCTCCAAAGTGACCATGAAATACCCCGCCTGTTTCCTTCGTGGGGAAGGCGCGCATGGTGAGATGCTCTCAGTCGCTTTTGCTGGCTCCGGGCAAATCCAGGATGCTGGCGCGAAAATGGTTCATTTTGCGAGTAATACCAGCAGCAAAATCACTTCCAAGTCCATTTCCAGAGGCAACGGACAATCCTCGTACCGGGGATTGGTGAAAGTGGCTCGTGGGCTCAAGAATATCAAATCGAGTGTGGTTTGCGACGCACTTTTGCTCGACCCCCACTCCCGTTCGGACACCTACCCGACGATAGAAAGCGGTTCGAAAGATGTGACGATCGGGCATGAGGCTACCGTCAGTAAAATCGGCGAGGAGCAGCTTTTCTACCTGAACAGCCGAGGTCTTAGCAATGAAGAAGCCACGACCATGGTGGTGTCGGGTTTTATTGAGCCATTGGTGAAAGAACTGCCAATGGAATATGCCGTCGAGATGAACCGCTTGGTTCAACTGCAGATGGTTGGATCGGTAGGGTAATGCGATGCATGATCCAAAAGTAACCTACCGTTCGGTTTTCGGCATCGAGCAGGACCCACCCCAGTGGAAAACTGCCTTTGAGAATGCCAATTCTGGTCTTTCTGGCGACCTGGATCAAACCTTTGAGCAAGCCTGGAAGCATGCAGAATCCCTCCCAATACCGAACATCAAGCTCGAAAAGTGGCGCTGGCTTGACTTTTCACAAACCGGGCTGGCGGAGGCTGCTATCTGGACGAATCCATCATTCAGGCTGGAGACAGAATTTCTTCCGGATGAACATGATTCCGCAATTCCTGAAGAGCTGATTATTTCGACCTTCGGCGAAGCATTGCAGCACCATCCTGATCTGATCGCAACCCTGCTGGAGCGCATAAGCAAGCCTTCGATGGAGAAATTTCAGGCCTTAGCCGAAGCTCTGGCGAGGGATGGTCTGTTTGTCTACGTCCCACGCGGGGTCAAGGTGGAGAGGGTCGCACTGGCGAAACTCCACGGCACGATAGATCCAGGTGTAAGCGTATTAAGGTCGCTCATCTGGCTGGAACCTGGTGCGGAACTGACGCTCGTGCTGGACTTGCAAGGTGAGTCACCGGCAGCGGCTGAGGGATTGGTGCACCTGGCGAAGACCGATTTGATCCTCAAGGAGGATTCGCGCCTCCACTTTACGGATGTCTCGATCATTAAGCAGGAAGTAACCAACCTCGTGTATAACCAGGCGAGGGTTGGGAGTAACGCAAAGCTTGATTGGATCTATGCAGCGGTCGCGACTGCCCATGGAAAACAGAGTCTGGAAGTGAGCCTCGAAGGTGAGGGAGCTGAAGCTGAGGTGAGGGGGATCTACTTCCCCTCGGAGGGGCAGAAGATTAGCGTGGATACCGTCCAGAATCATCTCGCTCCTCACACTAAAAGTAATCTATTGTTCAGAGGGGCAGCGATTGGGGATGGCGAAGCCATCTGGCGTGGAATGATTTACGTTGACCCAGTTGCACAGAGAACGGATGGATATCAGGCCAACCAGAACCTGATGTTGGGGGAACGTTCTGAGATTAAATCCATACCAGGGCTTGAAATCTGCGCGGATAACGTCAGCTGCTCGCACGGTGCGACGGTCGGCAGGATTGATGAGACCGAGTTATTCTACCTGCAAGCCCGGGGGATACCGCTTGTGGACGCCGAAAGGTTGATCGTGGAGGGGTTCTTTGCCGAGGTGATCGAGCAAATACCAGAAGAACAGACAAGAAACAGATTGGGCGAACGCCTGATGAAGAAATTTGAAGCAAGTTTAGCAGTGAGAGAATAGAAGGAGCTTATTATGATGAAGAGTGGGAATTACATGCGACCTCCAGAAGAGGAAAAAGTGTATGAAGTTGGTGATCGGGTGGAAGTGAACTGCGATCATGAGGACAAAGCTTGTCAGCGCATCAGGGGATGGCTAAAGGGAACTGTCGTGCAGGTGGATAACAAGCTCCTGGCAGTGCAGTTCAAGGAGAACATCTATCTGACCGATGGTTGGATGGTGCCGGACAAGATCCTCTGGTTTCCGTATGATTCAGCCAATGTGCGACCTTACAAGTCGCCACGTTCAAAAAAATCGGATATCAATGCCAAGGTGGCAAACCTGTAATCGCTCGGTAAACTAATCAATAGTCGAAAAAAAACAGGCTGATTATTGTCAGCCTGTTTTTTTCGATTCAAGATTTCCTTATGCTTTTCCAAACTCTCCGACGATGCGGATGATGTCAAAGCCTTCGGCAAAGGGGCGCTCGGCCAGTGCGCCATGGCGAATGGCGGTGGCGCGAATGATATCCGGTGAGAAATAGTAGCGGCTTGAGTAGGTGCTGTATTTGTTTAATGCAGCGATTTTGTTCTCGACCGATTGTTCCGAGACTTCAGCTAGAAAATGGGGAAAAAAACCATAGCTGCTGCGAAGGACGTCAAAACCTAAAACTGTGGTGCCGCGGAAAGCACGCGTGGCCTCCTGGGTGACAGTCTGGTGATCCTGATGGATATCCTGCGCGGTATGCACGAAGACAATTTCTGGTTTGTACTGGCGCCGAAGGGAGAGCATTTTCTCGAGGATCTCCTGCCTGAAATCTGGAAAACGCCGTGTTTCGAACTGCCCAAGTTCAATCTGGTCATCAGAAAGACCCAACTGGCACATGCTGTCGAAGTGTTCGCCGACAAGATGTTGCAGGTCCGGGTTTCTCTGGTTGTCCGAGAACGTCAGGCAGTGAATGTCGGCTTTGCCAACCATGTCAGATATGAATGCGCCGCAACCCAGCTCGATATCATCAGGGTGAGCGCCCAAGAACAGGAGCGAGCGACCATAAAAAGTCATGTTTTGCATTTTGCCTACTTTGTGGCGATGAAGCCGCCAACGACTTTGGTCATTACAATCTGACCGTTTTCTAGGAGACGTTTACTTGCAACTGCTTCGATCTGGCTCATAACCACTTCAAATTCCTCGTGAGTCTCAAACAGAGAGTTCCAGAGGCGACGGTCCTCGGACATGGAAGCCCGGGTGTAGATCATGAAAGGTTCAACTGATTCAAAGGTCAGTGGGTTTTCGAAGATGTGCTGTTCAGTTGCGCTGAAGAGCTTCTGCATGGTGCCATAAATCTCGGAAGCGTAGCGCGAGCTGCCTGGCATTGGGGGGATGGGCTTGCCGGTCGCTTCGCGAATGATGTCGTAGAAAACTTGCTTGTTTGTGGGCAAGGGACCGGTGGAAAAGAGCCGACCGCCCGGTTTGAGCACGCGATGCATCTCACCCAGGGTAAAAGGGATGTCCTGCGCGTAGTAGATAGTAAAACAGGCGGATACCAAGTCAAAATAATCAGTGGGTAAGTCGAAAGGCTGGTTAAAATCGAGGTTTCTGAAGTCCACAGCGTTATCAATCGCCTTGTTCTTTTCGCGGGCGTCATCCAGCAGCGACTCGGAAACATCCGTGCCTGTGATCTCCGCATCTCCGTCTAAGTGGTGGAAGAACGAGAAACACTGCTTGCCAGAGCCGCAGCCCACATCCAGGATTTTGATGCCGGGTTGTAACCTGAGCACTTCCAACATCCAGCTGTCAATATCTTTAGAGCCGAAACGACTGTGAATGTCGATGCGCTTTGCAAGGTCGTCGGTGGTTTCCTGAAAATCAATCTTCATAGTTTCCTCAATGGTGTGTCAGATAGTCGTCTAAGTATACTTTGCGGATGGGCAAGATTCAAGCCGGGGAAAAGTGTTCTTTGCCTAACTGCGTGTTATTTCACCAGGTTGGCAAAGGCAACTGCAAAACTTTCGATTGAAGCCTGGATGTCTTCAAATGTCGTGCTTGAATCTGCGGATGGCGTTCCGGCAACCACGAGGTACCAGCTTTGCTCATCGCACTTGAGGATGCCCATATCCGCAACAATGGTTGGATTGAGCATGGTTCCGCGTTTGTTGAGAAATTCACACTCTGATAATTGATCGTTGAACTTGCCCAATAGGATCTGGTCGTTTTCGGTGAAGGATCCCATCAGACCCAATAAGTATTGCGTGTTCTCCTCACTGAGCGCCACTTCTGAGTTTAGCAACACAAGGGATGTAAGCAGCTCAGACGCGGTGCTGGTGCGAGGGTCGTATTTTGTGTTGGTCAGACCCCAGGCATCCAGTTTTTTTCGCAGCTGGTTATCCCCGCGGGCAAAGTATTCCAGCTCGTCGGTGGCGGATTCTTCGCTGCGAATCACCATGGCTTCAAACAGGCTGTCAAAGTTGCGTCCATTGATGCCATTGGTTTTCAGGTCTTCCAGCGTGCGACCCTGGTCTTCAAGGATGCTCAAAACTGCCATGGAAGTGGGGATTTTAATCATCGAAGCTGGCTGAAAAGAGGTGTCAGAGTTGCGGTCGAAGAGGGTTTGTCCGGTTTTAGCATCCTGGATGAGAATGTACCAATCCACGCCTTGGATGAGCTCATTACCGATTATGGAAAAATCCTGGTTGGTTGGTTCGGTAGTGATCGATGAGGAAATTGCTGTAGCAGTTGGCTCGGTCGACATTGGGGTGGGGTTGGTTGATGTCAGGGTGGCAGGAAGCGCTGAGGTAATGGCTGGTGGAGAAGTTGGGGTCAGGGTGTTCGCCTGGCAGGCTGTCAGTAAGAATGACAGTAGCAAGAGTGAAGTTGTGACCTTAATTCGAAAGTTTGCCATGTGTAAATCCGACCCTCAACAAATGCGCGGGAGCATCTCGCCGGCAAGCATCTCGAGCACTCGTGTGGTCCCGAATGCAGTTTTAAGCCATACCTGCCCGCGGGAAGGTCCAAGCACTTGCCCGATTACGGCAACTTGTTCACCATAACGCGTGCTGTGCATGACTCGCAGAGCATCCTCAGCCTGGTCTGCAGGCAGGATCAAGATCAGCTTGCCTTCGTTCGCCAGGTATAGTGGATCTAGCCCAAGCAGTTCGCAGGTTTTTCGCACGGGCTTATCAACCGGGATTGCTTCCTCAATAAGTTCGATGTTGACCTGGCTCTGGCGTGCAATTTCCACCAACGTGGTCGCAAGCCCACCGCGGGTGGGGTCGCGTAACACGTGGACGCTCAGATTGGCGTCCAAAAGTGCTTTAACCATGTGATTGAGCGGGGCTGTGTCCGAACGCACCTGGCTGGAAAAGCCCAGGTTGCCTCGGGCTTCGGCTACCGCGATGCCGTGATTGCCGACTGGACCAGAAATGATAATTGTGTCGCGGGGTTTGGCTTGTTCGCCGCCTATTTTCAGATCTTCATCCACCCATCCGAAGCCAGTGGTGCTGATGAATAGTTTGTCCGATTTTCCCTTTTCGGTGACCTTGGTATCGGCTGCGATCAACTCCACGCCGGCTTCCAGGCAGGCTTCCGCGAAGGAATTAACAATCAGTTCAAGCTCATGGATGGCAAAGCCTTCCTCGAGGATGAAGGTGGCGGTTAAGAAACGCGGTTCTGCCCCAAGCATGGCGACATCGTTGACTGTGCCGCAAACCGCCAGCCTACCGATATCTCCACCCGCGAAAAAAAGGGGCGAGACGATATGGGCATCGGCTGAAACCACCAACCGTTTCCCTGTGGGGACATTAGTCAGCCTGGCTGCATCATTGGCGGTGTTCAGAATCGCATTTGCCAGGCGGCTCTGGAACACGTCCCGAACTAAATCGTGGGTCATCTGCCCTCCGCTGCCGTGCCCGAGCACGATTGTTCCGCGGTCAGCGATGGGCAATGGGCAATTAGGTCCTTCGAGAATTGGCAGATTCAGATCAGTCATTCGCGCGTCCTGTGATACCGATAGTAAGCCGCGCAAGCTCCCTCCGAAGACACCATTGGTGCGCCAAGGGGGTGGGAGGGGGTGCATTCCTTGCCGAAAGCCGGGCAATCGAGCGGTTTGGCAACCCCACTCAGCACTTTTCCTGCAATGCAAAGCGGCGATTCGTTCAGCAGGGTCTCAAAAAGGTCAAATCGCGAGAGGGCGTTGAAGCTGGCAAAAGCCGGTCGTAAACCCAGCCCTGAAAGTGGGATGTTGCCAATACCGCGCCACTGCCGGTCAACCGGTTCGAAGACTTCAGCGATCATCTTCTGGGCGACTTGGTTGCCTTCTTTAGTTACAAACCGTGGGTAAGCGTTTGTTACTCCATGCTGGCCGGCTTCAAGTTGCTGGACGGTCATCAGGATGCCCGTGGCAAGGTCGATTGGTTCGAAACCGGTGACAACAACGGGTATCTGGTATCGTTCAGCAATGGGCAGGTATTCGTGGTAGCCCATCACCGCGCAAACGTGACCTGCAGCCAGGAATCCCTGAACCCGGTTGGCAGGGTTTGAAAGCATAGCATGCATTGCCGGGGGCACTAAAACGTTCGCAGGAAGAATGGAAAAGTTGTCTATCCCACTTTTCTTTGCGGAAAGAATCGTGCTGGCGATGGTGGGGGCGGTGGTTTCGAAACCGATCGCAAAGAAAACGACCTGTTTATCCGGGTTTTCTTTGGCGACTTTCAGGGAATCCAGTGGCGAGTACATCACACGCACATCCGCCCCCTGGGAACGGGCGGTGAAGAGATCTGCGCTGTTGCCTGGCACGCGCAGCATGTCGCCAAAGGTCGTGAAAATCACATCCGGTCGCGATGCAATTTGCAGCCCTTGTTCGATCGCTTGGAGCGATGTCACACACACCGGGCAGCCTGGACCATGGATCAGGTTAATCTCTTGGGGTAATAACTGGTCGAGCCCAAATTGCATGATGGCATGCGTTTGCCCACCGCAAATCTCCATGATATTCCAGGGTTGGGTTGTGATGCGGCGGATCTCAGCCATGATGGCTTTGGTCAGCGAGGCATCGCGGAGATTGGTAGGAGTTTCGGTCATTGGATCAGGTCTTCTTCTGCCAGGCGAGCGTTGAATTCCTGCAAATCTCGCAAAATCTTGAGGGTTTCTTCGGCTTCGGTGTCGCTCAGGACGTTGAGAGCAAAGCCGGCATGCACCAGAACGTACTGCCCGAGCGTCACTTCCGGAGTGGTGGCGATGCAAACTGCCTGTTCCACACCATCAAAATCGACACTGGCCATCGCGGTGCCGTCTTGATCATAAATTCTTGTTACTTTACCGGGAATGCCCAAACACATGTTTACTCCTTCAAATTTCCGCTGACTGCCAGTGCTACCAGAGCCTGACCCAGCGACACGCCACCGTCGTTGGTGGGCAACTTGTGGGGCCAATACACCTCAAACCCTGACGATTTTAGCGCAATGATTGTTTGCTTGATCAGGGTTTTATTTTGCCACACTCCTCCGGATAATGCTACCTGCCTCAATCCAGACTGAGATCGGACCAATTCAGAAACAGTGACCGCACAAGCCACAAGACCGTTGTGGAAACGGGCGGAGATAATTGCTGGCGCAGTTTGATGCTTGAGGTCATGCACAATATCTTGAATGACTGGAGAAACGAGGATTTGACCATCCTGGAGTGGAAAACCATAAGCAGATTTTTCTTCAGGATCAGCAATCGTTTCAAGAGTGATCGCGTTTTGTGCTTCATAACTGATTTGCTGGTGAAGACCGATTAGAGCAGCGACACCATCGAAAAGCCGCCCAACACTGCTGGTTTTTGGTGTATTAAACCCGGTCCGGACCTGGTTAAACACAGCTGCCTGCTCTTCAGTGTCCAAAAACTGATGGAATGTGAAAGGGAAAATATCAGGATCAATACCAGCGTTGAGCAGGAGCCCAAGCGCCATACGGGCAGGCTTGCGGACTGTTGCCTCACCCCCAGGCAGCGGAATGTACTCAAAGTGGTATGGGCGCTCGAATGATTTCCAATCTGCGATGAGCACCTCGCCGCCCCAGATGGCGCCATCGGTGCCGTAACCGGTGCCATCGAATGCCAGCCCAATCACCGGCTCGTTTTGTTTCAGATTGTTGTCTGCCATGCAGGAAACAATGTGGGCATGGTGATGTTGAACCTCGAAGAGGGGTAAGTTTTCGTCGACGGCTCTTTGGCGGGTATAGCGGCTGGCGAGGTAGTCCGGGTGAAGGTCGGCAGCAAGCAGCTGTGGTTTGACCCGAAAAATCATTTCGTAATGCCGCACGGATTTCTCGAATGCGGTTAAGGTTTCCTGGTTTTCGAGGTCGCCGATATGATGGCTGACAAACGCGTAACGGTCGCGCTCGAGGCAAAAGGTGTTTTTGAGTTCAGTGCCACACGCCAATGTCGGAACGGAGGCATTCGGTAAAACCAGAGGCAAAGGCGCGTAGCCTCGGGCTCTGCGCTGGATGTGGGGTATACCTTCGATCACTGAGACAACAGAGTCGTCAATGCGGGTGTGGATGGGGCGGTCGTGCAGCAGGAAGCCATCCGCCAGTTGGTATAGACGTTTCTGCGCGTCAGCATTGGAATAGGCGATTGGTTCTTCGCTCAGATTGCCGCTGGTCATCACCAGCACCTCTGGAAATCCTTCGGCAGGTTCCAGCAGTAGCAGGTGCAGGGGTGTGTAGGGCAGCATGAACCCCAGGCGGTTTTGGTCAGGCGCGACCATTCGTGCCAACTCTGCGCCCGCTGGTGTGGTTTCGACCAGGACGACCGGCGCCATGGAAGAGGTGAGTAGTTTTTCTTCATCAGGACTGACCCAGGCGAACTTCTTAATGGTTTCAAGGTTGAAAGCCATCAAGGCGAAGGGCTTGCCGCTGCGGTGTTTGCGCAGGCGCAATTTTTCAAGGGTTAGCAGGTTTTGGGCATCACAAACCAGATGGAAGCCACCCAGGCCTTTTACTGCCAGAATTTTGCCTTCAGCGAGAGCTCGTCGGGCTGTCTGGATGGGGTTTTCACGGTCTGCCAGCTTTTGTCCAGTTTCCTCGTACCAGACCTGCGGACCACACGTCGGGCAGGCAATTGGCTGGGCATGAAAGCGACGGTTGCTTGGGTCCTTGTACTCTTTTGCGCAATCCGGGCAGAGCGCAAAACCCGCCATGGATGTGTTTGGGCGGTCGTAGGGGATGCCGTTCACGATCGAAAACCGCGGACCGCAATTGGTACAGTTGATAAAGGGATAGCGGTAACGACGGTCAGAGGGCTCAAAAAGTTCACGTCGGCAATCCGGGCAGATGTTTATGTCGGGTGAGACCGGTAGAAAATCAGAGGGTGCATCTTCGCTGTGGCGAATTTGAAAGTCAGCATAAGTCTGGAAAGGCACTTCCTCTAGCATGAAGGTATCGATCGCGGCAAGAGGTGGTGGGTTCTGCTGCAAATCCTGAATGAATGCCTGCACGTTGTCTTCAGACCCGTGCAGCTCGATCTCCACACCCCGGGAGCTGTTGAGGACCCAACCCGTCAAGGAATATTTTTGAGCCAGGTTGAAAACGGTCGGTCTGAAGCCCACACCCTGTACAATGCCGGTGATGTGGAGGCGCTTATTGATGAGAGGCATTTGTCCTTACTTTTCTATTACTTTTTTGGTTAGCCAATCAATCCAGGCGTCAAACCCTTCACCAGTCTTAGCGCTTAGGGGGAAGGTTTTTAGCCCGGGATTGAGCATCTCCACACCCTGCTTGAAGTAATTCATGCGGAAGTCAATGTAGGGTGCCAGGTCGATCTTGTTGATGATGAGCACGTCCAGACCGCGGTAGATGTTGGGGTATTTGTAGGGTTTGTCATCGCCTTCAGGTACCGAGGCGATCAGCACACTGGCATGTGTGCCGAGCTGAAAGGCAGCGGGGCAGATGAGGTTGCCGACGTTCTCGACGATGATGAGATTTAATTCCTCGAGGGGGAGCTCTGCAAGTGCCATTTCGATCATATTGGCGTCAAGGTGGCAGTCACCGCCAGTGTTGATCTGTACTGCAGGCGTACCAGCAGCGACGATTTTGTCCGCGTCAATTGTAACGGGGGCAGTGTCGCCTTCGATCACGCCAAGCTTGATTCCAGCTGGCAGGCGTTTGATGGTTTCGAGAATGAAACTGGTTTTTCCTGCGCCAGGAGACGCCATCAGGTTGACTCCAAAAATCTGGTTCTCGTCCAGAATTACCTGGTTGTTTTGTGCCAGGCGGTCGTTGGAGTCCATGATTCTTTTTACAATTTCAACGCGTTGGGGCATTTAGGATTCCTCTTTGAGTATGTCAATGTGATCCACCAGCAACTCTTCGCCGCTTTCAATGAAAATATCGGTACTCTGGCAGTTTGGGCAAGGTTGGAGAATCTCGCCAAGTGGGTATTGATGACCACAAGTTTTACATTCTAAAACAGCCGGACGACGGTCAAAGTGAAGAATTGCGCCTTCGCAGGTTGTTCCCTGGCTGATGTGGTCCCAATAGAACTGGACCGAGTCGTCGACGATCGAGGAAAGTTGACCGATTAACAGGTAAATATCGGTGACTTTCGAGCTGTGATTATCTTTCGCAGCCTGGTCAGCAATGGACAGGATGCTTTCGGTGATAGCCAGTTCGTGCATGGGGGTATTATACCGTCAGGATCGGATGGGACCATAAATGCATCGTGGGCATTATAATAACCAGCGAGGTGTCATGGAATCGAAATCAAATCAACTTGCTGTTAGCCTGGTGATACAGGCTGGGGGAAAATCAAGCAGGATGGGGCAAAACAAAATGCTGATGCCTTTTTTGGGCGTTCCTCTGATTCAAAGAGTGTATGATCGGACTAAAAACATCGCCGGGGAGGTTCTGATTGTCAGCAACAAACCCGAAGAGCTGGCATTTTTAGACGTTGACGTGGTCAGGGACAGCATAGTGGGCAAAGGCGCGATTGGAGGCCTCTATACCGCGATGGATCGAGCCAACAGCGAGTATGTGGCGGTGATTGCTTGTGATTTACCCTTTGTGAGTGCGGCAATTCTTAATGAAGGTATTCGGCTGTTGGAACAAACAGGTGCGGACGTGGCAATCCCGAAGGTGAATGGCGACTTTTATGAACCATTGCATGCTGTCTATCGGCGGGAAATGTGCAAAAGTGCCATTTTTAACGCAATTCAGGCTGACCAACGGCGGTTAATTTCCTGGTTCCCAACTGTTTGTGTGGTTGAAATGGATGAAATCCTGTGCAAGCAATTGGATCCTGATGGGTTAGCCTTTTTCAACATCAACAATAAGGAAGATTTTTTACTGGCTGAGAAAATTGAGCTGGCAAAGACAAAATAAAAAACAACCCCGCTGTTCAAACAGCGGGGTTGTTTACAAAACTATCCTAGTTTACTTTTTCAATCCTGACGGCAGTAACTTTATATTCCGGAATCTTGGCAATTGGATCCAAGGCGGCTTTGGTCAGGCTGTTGACATTGGATTCGGGGAAATGGAAGGTGCCATAGATCAGCCCTTCGGGAACACGATCCGTCACCCAGGCACGCGCAGTGAGGGAACCTCGGCGCGACGTGACTTTAACGTGATTGACTTCCTCATTCAATCCAAGATGGACGGCGTCTTCTGGTGACACCTCAATGAGGTGTTCGCCGTAGATTTCCATCAGTTCTTTGACACGCCGGGTTTGCTCACCGCTGTGCCAGTGATAGATGACGCGACCAGTGGTCATCATGACCGGATATTCCTCATCAGGCAATTCAGAGGGGTCAAGGTGAATGGCCGGGATAAAGCTGCCCTTACCGCGGGTGAATTTGCCGATGTGCAGCAGGGGAGTGCCAGGATGCTCCGGGTTGGGGCAAGGCCAGCAGAGAGTCTCGCCGGCATTCAAGCGCTCATGCGAAATGCCGCCATAACTGGGGGTCAGGGCAGCAACCTCAGCCATGATCTCGCCTGAATCAGCATAGTCCCAACCAGCATAAGGAGCCTCATTGAATTGGCGACCACCTTGTGCGATGACACGTCTTGCCAGATCGGAAATAATTTCCCAGTCGGGTCTGGATTCGCCACGGGGAGTTATTGCCTGGCGCACCATTTGCACACGGCGTTCGGTGCTTGTGAAGGTTCCGGTTTTCTCTGCAAAAGAGACTCCGGGTAAGAGCACATCCGCATATTTGGAAGTTTCGGTTGGGAAAATTTCCTGCAAGGCAAGGAAATCCAACTCTTCAAGGCAATGCCTGATGTGGTTGGTATCAGGGTCTGTCATCATTGGGTTTTCACCAAGGACATAAAGCGCCTTGGTGGTGCCTTCGAGGACGGCAGGGATGATCTCGGTGACGGTTTTGCCAACTTTATTTGAAAGTGCTGTGCCCCAGGCTGCTTCAAATTTTTGCTGAGAAGCCTCGGCGACCACAGCCTGATAGCCAGGGTAAACGTTGACAAGACAGCCCATGTCACAGGCTCCCTGAACGTTGTTTTGACCACGCAAGGGGTTCACACCACCGCCAGGGATGCCAAAGTTGCCGAGCATCATTTGCAGATCCGCGAGAGAGAACACATTGTGAACGCCGACGGTATGTTGGGTGATGCCCATTGCCCAGAAGACTGCCATAGGAGCATTCTTTACGATAATTTCAACTGCCTCGTAAAGCTGATCTACAGGCACACCGGTGATTGCGGATACCTTTTCTGGAGGATATTGTTTGACGTTTTCAACCAGTGCATCAAAATTCTCGGTGCGTTCCTCGATGAACTGTTTGTTTTCATACCCTTTTTCGAGAATGATATACATCAAACCGTTGATGAGGGCGATATCCGTGCCAGGTTTTTGCTGAAGGTGCAGCGTGGCAAATTCACATAGCTCAATCTTCCGGGGATCTGCAACAACCAGTTTGACGCCCCGGTTCAGGACTGCCTGGCGCATTTTCGCGCCGAAGACCGGATGTTGTTCGGTGGTGTTCGAACCGATCACGAGCATCGAGTTGGCGGACTCGTAAACATCCTGCATCGGGTTGGTCATAGCGCCAGAACCAAGCGCGGTTGCCAGACCAGCGACCGTGCTGGCGTGGCAGAGACGCGCACAATGGTCAATATTGTTGGTTCCAATCACCTGGCGGGCAAATTTGTTCATCAGGTAGTTTTCTTCGTTCGTGCATTTTGCGGAAGAAAGCACTCCGACGCTGTCCGGTCCATAGATATCGCGTGTATCGGCAAGCTTTTTGGCAACAAGGTTGAGGGCTGTATCCCAGTCGGTTTCAACCCACTTACCGCGATCAGATTTTGAGGGGCGTTGGGTACCGTTCAGGAGGTATTCCCGAACGAGTGGTTTGGTAAGACGATCCTCGTGATGTATGTAGGAGAAGCCAAATCGACCTTTGACACACAGATGCATGCCATTGGCGGGAGCGTGCGGGTTGGAGGTGACTTTCACAACCTTGTCATCAATCACATTGAGGTCAAACTGGCAACCCACACCGCAATAGGCACAGGTTGTGGTCACCTTCTTCTCAGCAGCAGGTTCATTAATGGTAGGTTTCAGTGAAAGCGCACCGGTGGGGCAGTAGGCGACACACGCTCCACAAGACTCGCAGCGGGCGTCTATCATGTCCTCTTCCATGCCGGGCACGACGTGGGCTTCAAAACCTCGTTCAGAAACGCCCCAAACAAAGCGCCCCTGAATTTCGGAGCAGGCTCTGACACAGCGAGTGCATAAAATGCACTTATTCAGATCCACAAAGATAAAGGGATTTGGATCCGAGTCGACCTCGTAACGTGCCTTGGTAGACATGTAACGGTGGGGATCAAGACCATAAAAGCGAGCCCATTTAAAGAGGTCGTTATCAGACTCATCGGGTTTATATCCCTGATCGTGATAGACACTCAGTAAAAGTTTAAGGACTGAGCGCCTTGAGGAGGCCAATCCCTCGTTTTCGGTTTCCACTTCCATGCCTTCTGAGACGGGTGTCGTGCAGGCAGTTGTTAGCCCTCTGGCTCCTTTGACGTTCACCAGGCACATTCTGCAGGCACCGGTGGGAGAAAGGTCCTTGTGGTAACAAAGAGTTGGAATGGTTACACCGGCATGTTCAGCCGCTTTCAGGATCGTCCAATTGCGATCGGCTTCAATTTCTATCCCATTTATTGTTAATTTCGTCATGTTTTCCTTTAAGGTCTGAGTTTATTGATATAAACTCGAGACTGAATTTCGTTTTTCTACAGTCGCACTTATTTGTTTTTTCTGAGGTAAATGAACCAGTAAGCAGCACCAATGAAAATGGCTCCACCGATGATGTTTCCGATTGTGACCGGGATGAGGTTATTTACAAAGAAATTGCCCAATGATAAATTGGGGAATTCACCTGCCCCAGCAAAGAATGTGGGATCTGCCCATTTGATGAACAAACCCATGGGGATGAAGTACATGTTCGCGACGCTATGCTCGAAGCCAGCGGTGACGAAGGAGGCAATCGGGAGGATGATCGCTGCGATCTTACCGGCAGTTGTTCTGGCTGAGAAGGTCATCCAGACTGCCAGGCAAACCAGAAGATTACACATAATGCCCAGACCGATGGCAGAGAAAAAAGCCAAGCCTGATTTTGAGTTTGCAATGGACAATACTGTTTTCCCAACTGCGCCGCCGGCAAACGTATATTGCTTTGCCATCAGCATAACCGCTGCAACAATGAGTGCACCGACAAAATTGGAGAGATACACAACACCCCAATTTCTTAGCATTTGCTTCAGTGTGATCTTTTTGGAAAGCAGCGCCATGATCATGAGGTTGTTTCCTGTGAAGAGCTCAGCGCCAGCAACAATGACGAGGACCAGACCAACTGTGAAGATCAAACCCTTAAGCAGTGCATTCACACCGTAAGGGAATTCACTTCCATTCGTACCAACCGTAGTTGCGAGAATGGCGCCAAAGGCAATGAAGGCTCCACCAAAAAGACCCAGGAAAAACATTGTCCAAAAATCATAACTTGCTTTCTTAACACCAATCGTGACTGCTTTGTTTGCAACTTCCGCAGGTGTTAGATCGTCAACTGAGATAGTAGGTTCTGCCATTTTCTTTTCCTCTTTTTGATTAATTTTTTGATTTTTTTATTTTTTTATCAACTTCTATGCATGCATTGGGCAAACACCGGCGGGGCAAACCCCAAGACGGACATGTGCGTCAACTTCTGCACGGAAATAATTTAACATATCACGCAGAGGCGTACCTGCGGTTTGACCCAACCCACAATTGGAGAGTTCGAGCAGTTCTTTATTGAGGGACAAAAGCTCATCCAAATCCTCGGGAGTTCCTTGACCCTGGCTGATACGGTTCAGGATGTCATATGCTCGTTTTGTGCCGATTCTGCAAGGGGTGCATTTTCCGCAGGATTCCACTTTGAAGAAGTTGAGCAAAACTTTGGCAAGATCCACGATGCATACCTCATCGTTACAGATGAGCAAGGCACCAGAACCGAGCGAAACGCCGGCTTTCCGGTAGGACTCAAAATCCATCGGTGTGTCCTGAAGGATCGAAGGAATAATCGAGCCGCTTGAGCCACCGGTTTGGGCTAACTTGAAACTGCCAGACTTCATCCCCTTGGCATAAATGGAAACTACTTCCCTAAGCGTGATGCCCATCGGAACTTCAATTAAGCCGGTCACATTCACGTTTCCCAGGATGGTGCAAACTTTTGTGCCCGGGCTGGAAGGGGTACCGAGGGTTCGATACCATTCCGCGCCATTGCGAATGATCGCGGGTATGTTAGCAAGTGTTTCGACGTTGTTGATCAGGGTTGGTTTGCCCCAGAGACCGTTGGTAGTCGGGTAGGGGGGGCGGGAACGCGGCTCGCCGCGTTTGCCCTCAATGGACTCGATCAAGGCGGTTTCTTCACCGCAAATGTAAGCTCCAGCCCCAGTATGGACGTGGATCTTGAAGCTCAAGTTTGAGCCAAAAATGTGTTCACCAAGCAAACCGTACTCTTCGGCTTGTTTGATTGCCATTTCAACCCGTTGGATTGCTAATTGATACTCTCCACGGATGTAGATATATCCTTCATCGGCGCCGACCGCGTACGCCGCTATCAGCATTGCTTCGATAATGGCATGGGGATCTCCCTCCAGGACTACCCGGTCTTTGAAAGTTCCTGGCTCACTCTCATCTGCATTGCAGATGACGTACTTTTTGTCACCATAGGTCTTGTTGACATAGCCCCATTTGATACCGGTTGGGAAACCAGCGCCTCCGCGACCTTGCAACCCCGAATTCTTGATAATCGCGATGACTTCATCAGGAGTTTTCTCCAGCGCGGTGCCAAGCGCCTGATAGCCATCATTAGCAAAATAATCTTCGATATTTTCAGGATCAATGAGACCGACGTTTTTCAGAACCACCCGGTTTTGGGCAGGCAAGGTGCCTTTCCTGGCGGAAAGCCAGGCTACCTTGCCGGACAATTCATGCGCAGGGGCACGTTTTTCTTCAACGACGCGTCCTTTGTACAGATGTTCTTCAACAATAGTGGGAACATCGGTCGGATTGATCGGTCCGTAAATCACAGCTTCAGGATAGATCAGTACTAATGGTGAAGCGTAACTGTAACCCAGATCACTCGCCATCGACAGTGAGACTTCTTCTGTCAATCCAAAGTGCAGTAACTCTTGCTGGAAGGCGGAAAATATTTTTTCAGATCCTCGAGCATTAC